>JAGBEM010000249.1 GCA_017936985.1 Oscillospiraceae bacterium | reverse complement strand
TACATCCCAATTATCGATCATATTTAGCGCCTGATGACGGAAAGAACCCTGCCAGACCGTACACCATTCACTGGGAATAAAGATTCGCCGGTCGATCCGCCCCCATCGCGTATGGCGTAAAGACTCGTCCTGAGAGCCAGCCGGACGCACACGACCACGAATCACCAGTGTACCATCTGACAGCAACTGCTGAGCGTTGTACCAGAGTGCTCTTGCCCGTTGCCGCCACATATCGTTTCCGGTCAATTTCGCCAGTTTCAAGTATTCCGGCACCCAATACACACCGTAGTGATCCAGTGCATTGTGTGCAACGGATACGGCTGTAGAACCGTAGGTGTCAACATTTAGCTTTTCCAGAAGAGAACCTTCCGGGAACTGTGTGCTGTAATGCCACTGCCAGGTCGCCAAATAATAGCCGATCTCCACTGCGGCATCCAGATATCTCTGATCTTTTGTGCGTTCATAGGCGAGGATTGCAGAGCGCAGGATCGGAGCGCCGGATTCCTTGTCAATGCAGTTTGAATCCAATGCACCGGCTGTGGTACAGCCACCCTTGTCAAATTCAGCAAGGTAGAAATCAAGTCCCTTCAGCGCTGCGTTGAGATACTTATGATTTTTGCTTGCGTCATATGCTGCAAACAACCCAATAAGGATGAAGGCGCCCACACTGCCGTGAGGAACATCAATTGAGCCATCCATGAAGTATGCCTTGGCAAATTCTCCACTGGGTTGCTGGGCCTGTACAAAGAAATCGCACAAACCATATGCTCTTTGTGCATAACTAGGTTTGCTGATGCCTGCTTTTTTGCAAAGTTCATATGCCATTAGAAAATACGCGGCAGAAGTGCCAAGCTGACAACTATCGAAAGTCATACGAATGTCGCCGTTCAGAATAGAGTCCAGGTTATTGGGCTTCGCTTCCAGATAGGTCAGCATCAGACCGTTTTCGACAAATGCGTTCTGATCCCAGCTGTCCAGAACGGAAATGGCCTTATCTCGGGCATCCTCGTCACCGTTTTCCAGATATTCATCCAGCAGTGCGCAGGCAACTGCTATGTTTTGGCCTGTCCAGCCGGACTCAAATTTCTCTGTCATCGGTTTGTAGGTGCATTGTTCCTCGTTCCAGTTAATACCGGTTCGGATGCCAACAAGACCGTTATACTTCTGCCACCACATGGAACGCATGAACAGAAGATCCAGCTGCCGGATTCTTTCCGGGGTATATTGCATTTTTATCTCGCGGCAATTAATTTTCCAAGCCAGATCCAGAAGATCGCGCAGCTTTTCACGCATCTTTCCGGCTTTTGTCAGCATAACAATCGCTGTGAAGGTGTCAGTAGGTTCCATTTCCCCTTGATAGCTTTCTGCCCAGCAGCGCTTATAAAGAACTTTCGGCGCCTCGACCTCGGGCCAAATCAGTTCCTGTACGATTTTGTCGCCCTCCGGATAAACAGAACAACTCATGCCGCCTTTTTCTTCGCCAAACAAAGCTACGGCGAATTGATCGGATTCCGTGTAGGTACAGGCAGGAATGGAAACCCGGTGCCATGCGTAGCACCATTGCTGATCGTTGTCACCATAACCGTAATACTGCGCGCCGCTGCCCCAGCCGTTTCCGTTGTAGTTTACACTGGGCACAAGAAAATATCTTGGGATGTAATTTGCCTTCAGTGTCATCTTCATCTGCTGTACAGGCTTGTATGTTTTACGATGCCAGTAAAAAGCATTGTCACTGATGGGTTCAAATGTGTCTGTGCAACCATCGGGCAGATCCAATGCCAAAACCGGATCCTTGTCTAAGAGAACATGCCAAACATCATTTCCTTTTTGAAATGTAATGCTCATAAACATACCTCCACAAAATTCCATAAGATTCTTAAATAATTGTATAATATTGTATATTGTAATTCCAAGATGTTAGTGTTAAAATAATAGACAAAATTGGTGTTTGTGAAAGAAGGTGTTTCTATGTTTTATCAGCAGCCGCCGGAAGCCCATCAGCTTCAACCGAAGGAAGAATATTTTGAAATGCAGAAGGCCCGTGGTTTGTTTATCCAGACCCACCTTCACGGTTCCTATGAATTTCTTTGCTGTGACCAGGGGCAGATCAGCGTTACGATCTCGGGCCGGGAATATGTCCTTCAAAAAGGGGATGCGGTTCTGATCTTTCCATACCAGCCTCACAGTTATCCCAAAAACAGGGACGGTTACGGTTACCGTTGTACCTTCGCCCAGGAATTGATCGGCAGATTTGTTGTCAATTATGGCAATTATCTGCCGAAAAGCAATTTATTTCGATTCAGTTACGATGTTTCTTCCGTTGAAAGTAACAGTAACATTTTTGCTGTTAAGTCCTTTTTGTATGCGGTGTGTGCCAAAGCATCCCAGGATCTGGAATTTGAATATGTTTCCGCAGACAGCAGGATCCTGCTGGAGAAGATATTCATCCTAACAGAGGAGCACTATACGGACACCAATTATTCTCTGCGCACGCTGGCAGAAATGCTGACCTATGACTATGGATACATATCCAAATACTTCGTTCAGAAGACTGGCATGAAGTTTAATCACTATCTGAACCTGCGCCGCATCACCCACGCTGCCGGTATTCTTCGCAATGCACATCCAGCCAATATTAGTGATGTAGCATTTTCCTGCGGTTACAGCAGCGTGCGCAGCTTCAACCGCAATTTTAAAAACGTGTACGGCGTTACACCTCAGGAATATGTGCTTTAGACAGTATTACCGGACGGCCTTGCGGTCGCCCGGTAATGCTTCAGAATATTAAAATCAGAACTTCTTGCGGTTGGTGGTCAGAACCACAACAGCGCCAGCGGACAGGACAGTCATAGCAATGACGATGCC
>JAGBEM010000248.1 GCA_017936985.1 Oscillospiraceae bacterium | reverse complement strand
CTTCCTTGTTTTTACATTTGATATGAAAAAAATTCATGAGGGGATTGAAAAAAATTAAAAACTCGAACAATTAGAAGTAAAGAATATGACTAAACCCTCTTGAATCTAAAAAAGATTTGACATATACTAAATATTAAGCAGTTATTTTTTTAACAGCTCGACTTGCGTCGTTTTTGCAACAACAATAATGCGGATATTATGATAAACTGGTAATGATTTCATGGATTGCCGGAAATTGTGACTGGTTTCTGGTACCCCGTTCCCTGTTCGTGATCGTATAAGTGTTATTCATGAGAATGAAGCAATCAGGAAAGACTAAACTGTGATGGAATCAGAGAGAAGGTGAAACAATGTCCCTGGAAGCGGTTCAGAAGGTAACTGAAATTGAGAAGCAGATGCTGGAGAGAAAAAGCGCGGCAGAAGCTGAGGCTCGCACGATCATTGCCGAGGCGGAAAAAAGTGGATTGGCCATGCTGCAGAAAATGCGGAGTGAAGCCGTTGAAAATGGAAAGACGATGGCGATGAGAGCCGAGGAGAAGGCGATGGAAAAATCAGCGGAGATCCAACGTGCTGCGGAAGCTGAGAGTAACGCCTTGCGTGAGATCGCTGGTCAGCACATGGATGAAGCAGTGGAGTTTATTGTTGGAAGGGTTGTGAATCACTAAATGGCCATTGTTAAAATGAAAAAGCTCCGTGTCATGGCCATGGCTGACAAGCAAGAAATTCTTTTAAGAGAGCTCCAAAAGCTGGGATGTGTGGAGATCAGCGAGCCGGACGACAAACTGGCAGATCCGGTGTGGTCTTCGCTGCTGAAACGCGGAACTTCCAACTTGTCAGAGACCAGGACAGAAATTACGGATGTGAATGCCGCCCTGGCCGCACCGAAGCGTTACGCACATATGAAGGATGGGCTGTTCATCCAGCGCAAGCCGGTGTCTCAGCAGGATTTTTTAGATCTTGCAGGCAATGGGGCCGCGCGGGAGATCAGCAGCCGGATCTGCGGCCACCTGCAGAAGATCGCAAAGCTGCAGGGAGATGCGGCAAAGCTGGAGACCCAAAAAGCAGCTCTGCAGCCTTGGCATTCTTTGGATCTTCCCTTGGAGCGGGAAGGAAGCCATTATACAGAGTTTTTAATGGGTGTTTGCCCTGGCAGTACTGATACAAGCGCAGTCCGCGCCGCATTGGGCGCAGAAGCTGCGGAGCTGTATGAGGTGTCTGCTGATAAGCAGCAGAAGTATTATTTGCTAATCTGCTACCGAGGATGCGATGACCCGGTGCAGGACATTCTCAGGGATTTCAACTTCAGTTTGGTTGCCTTCAAAAACATGACCGGAACCGCCGCTGAGAACATTCAGAGGCTGGAAGCTAAGCTGGAAGAGAACCAGAGGCAGCAGGAAACTGCGATCAACGCGATTGTTCAGTACTCCGATTCCCGGGATCTGCTTCGGCTCTATGCGGATCAGCTGACCGCGGAAGCAGCCAAGCACACCAATGCGGAACGCCTGATGACAGATGACACGGTGATCTTCTTTGAGGGCTGGGTTCCCGCCGAGACCCTTCAGGAGGTTGAGACGCTGCTTGAAAGCGCAGGCTGCGCCTGGGAGCATGAGGACCCTGCGGCAGAGGATATTCCCAATGTTCCTGTCAAGCTGAGGAACAACTGGCTGACGAAGCCGCTGAATATGGTAACGGAGATGTATTCGCTCCCCGCTTACGACAATGTGGACCCGAATCCGCTGATGGCGCCGTTCTTCATCCTGTTTTACGGCATCATGATGGCGGATATGGGATACGGACTCTTGATGATCCTGGCCGGTATGCTGATCGGGAAAAAATACCGCCCGAAGGGGACCGCCGGAAACCTGTTTGGCTTGATGACGCTCTGTGGTGTCAGCACCTTTATTGTGGGCGCTATCACAGGCGGTTTCTTTGGTGATTTCCTGACGCAGGCAGTTCTGCTCACAACTGGCAAGCAGTTTGCCTTGCCGGCACTCTTTACCCCGCTGGATGATACACTGATGATCCTGATCGGCTCCATGGCACTGGGATTTATCCATATTGTAACCGGCATGGCCATCAGTGTCATTCGAAAATGTAAGCGCGGCGACTTCGTGGACGCGCTCTGGAATGAGATCACATGGTGGATCGTGTTTGCCGGGATCGCTTTGATGGTCCTGAACGTGACTTCCATCGTTCTGATCGCTGGTGTCGTTCTGGTGGTGCTGGGGCCGCTGGTGACCGGAAAGGGAATCGGGAAGATCACCGGTATCTTCGCATCCCTTTACAATAATATCACCGGATATTTCGGCGATATTTTGTCCTATTCCCGTCTGATGGCACTGATGCTGGCGGGCAGCGTTATCGCCCAGGTGTTCAACACTTTGGGGGCGATTCCGGGCAACATCATCGTGTTTGTTGTGATCTCTTTGATCGGAAATATTTTGAACTTCGGCTTGAACCTTTTGGGCTGCTATGTGCACGACCTGCGTCTGCAGTGTTTGGAGTATTTCGGAAAATTTTACGAGGATGGCGGAAAGCCGTTCTCGCCCTTGGCAATGGATACAAAATACGTGGATATTCAACAGAATTGAGGAGGCTTTGAATTATGGGTATTTTAGAACTTTCCAGCGGCGCAGCGATTGGTATGCTGGGCGCCGGTCTCGCGGTTTGTTTGGCTGGCGCCGGCAGTGCCCGCGGTACAGGTATCGCCGGTGAAGCCGGCACAGGCCTTCTGTGCCAGGATCCCTCCAAGTTTGGTAAGGTCATGATCCTGCAGGTCATCCCCGGTACGCAGGGTCTGTATGGCCTGGTGGTTGGCTTCATGTGTCTGCTTCGCATGGGTGTCCTGGACGGCTCCTATGTGGACATGACTCTGGCGGAAGGCTTCCGCTATTTCGCGGCTTGCCTGCCCATCGGTATTGGCGGCGGTATCTCCGCGGTTGCCCAGGGCCGTGTGGCGGCCGGTTCCATCAATTTGCTGGCGAAAAAGCCCGATGATTGGTCTAAGGGCATGGTGCTTTGCATTACGGTTGAATTCTATGCGATCTTGTCGCTGCTGGTATCTCTGCTGATGCTGATTAGAATTTGACCCCAGAGAAAGGGGAGTCAAATATGAATGGAATTGAAAGAATTCTTCAACGCATTCAATCAGAGGCGCAGATGGAAATTGACGAAATCCTGAAGAAGGCACGGGAAGAGGCTGACGCGATTCAAAACCGTTATCAGATGCAGGCGGAGAATGAGTCTGCGGAGCTGAATCTGAAGAAGCAGAAAGCTGCGGAAGAACAGGAAGAGCGCCTGATCAGTGTGGCGCAAATGGAGTCCCGCAAGATCATCCTGGCGACCAAGCAGGAAATGGTTGAAAAAGCGTATGCTCTGGCTCTGGAGAAGCTGTGTTCCATGCCTGAGGAGCAGCGCATATCCGTACTGGCGGACCTGTTGGTTCGAGCTTCCAGCAGTGGAAGTGAAGAGGTTATCTTTTCTCCCGAGGACCAGCCCCGT
>JAGBEM010000247.1 GCA_017936985.1 Oscillospiraceae bacterium | reverse complement strand
CGACCGCTCTTTGCGCTGGGACAATGTTCCCGATCCCATTTGCGGCAAGAAAGACTGCCTTGTGAAGATCGAGGCAGCTGCCCTCAACCGGGCTGACCTGATGCAGCGTGAGGGTGACTATCCGCCTCCTCCCGGTTGCCCTGAGTGGATGGGTCTGGAGATCGCCGGAACCATCGTGGAGGTGGGCGAAGAAGCGGCGGTTAAGTCCAATTGGAAGGTAGGTGACAAGGTCTGCGCACTGCTGGGCGGTGGCGGCTATGCTGAGTACGCCAATGTCAAGTATGACATGCTGATGCCCGTTCCCGAAAACTGCTCCATGGTGGAAGCGGCCGCAATTCCTGAGGCCTTTGCCACTGCATATCTGAATCTTTTTATCGAGGGTGGTATCAAGCCCGGCAACACACTGCTGATGAATGCAGGTGCCAGTGGCTTGGCCAGCGTGATCATTCCCATGGCAAAGGCTTTTGGTGTCCGGGTCATTACCACTGTTTTGACGGATGAGATCGCGGCCTCTATCACCCACCTGAATGCAGACAGAGTGGTGGTCACCACCAAGGAAGATATTTCCATGGTTCTGAAAGAAGAGCTGGAAAATGGCCACGGCGTGGATGTGGCTATCGACTGTCTGGGCGGCGAGATCATGGGCAAGTGCATCCATTATCTGACCCATGGTGCCCGGTGGATCATGATCGCGGCGCTGGCAGGTCAGTATACTCAGATCGACCTGAAGAACATCTACGTGCGAAATGTCCGGATCGTCGGCAGCACCCTGCGTTCCCGTACGCCGGAAACCAAGGCGCAGATCCTGGCAAGCCTGGTTCGGGATGTGTGGCCGAAGGTTGCCACTGGTGAGGTCAAGCCTACCATCTATAAGGTGCTTCCCATTCAGGAGGCAGAGGCCGCCCATGACATTCTGTACAAGGGACAGAATGTGGGTAAGGTCGTTTTGACAGTGTAAAAAAGAAAAGCGGCGCGTTTTAACGCGCCGCTTACTTTGTTCAGATCTTGGGAACCGGGGTGGGTCTTGCCGGGTCAAAGACGGTAGATACATCAAACAGATCGTCCAGCTTTTCCGGATTGTGGAACATCCGGTAGCCGTCCACATTTCGCCGGGAACCCCGGAAGTAGTTCTGGCCGATCTGGGTCCAGGCAATCTTGGAGTCAACATTGAAGAAATAGCGGTAGCCGTCTTCGTACAGGGCGGCGAATTTGGCGTTGTTCATATCGTAGGCTTTGACACCGGAAATATCCGAGCCGTGGGGGTAGAGGATAATGTCTGTTTCGCCAATGATATACTCACAGGTCTGCTCCCATTTGTCGGAGTCTGTTGCTACACGGTCTGCGGTCAAATTGCCGTAGGCTGGGTGACCGTAGGAGTGGCTTGCCAGGATCCAGCCGTGTTCTTTCAGACATTCAGCAACAGCCTTGGCGTCTTCCACTTCCTTTTTATAGGCTTCGCTTCCCAGAGCTGTTTCGTAAGAGGGCTTGGTACGGTAACCGAAGACACCTTCATAGCCGGTCATACCGAGGATGGCCCGGGCGCCGTGGTAAGAAAAGTCCGGGTGCTCCTGAATGAACTTTTCCAGAACGGGAACAAGGTCATAATCGCCGGTGGTCACATTGCCGTTTTCATCCACATATTCACAGGTGGGGAAGCCGTCCTCACCGATGACGATGCGGCTGGCGAATCCGTCGCCGTTTTTGTCAGCAAAAATGGGCGTTTCATTCACACCGCTGCCGGTGCCGATCATATAGCTGTAGTAATTCACATCGTCCTGGCTCATGAGGAAAGGCGTTTTACCCTCCGGCAGTCGGATGCTGCCGTAAACAAAGGAGCTGTTTCCTGCGGCATCTTCTTTTTCGTAGGCGATATCGTAGGGAGAGACTAAAACGAAGCCCCGGTCATACATTTGCTGCAGGATGGCCTCAAATTCCTTGATGGTGACCATGTAGAGGTTGTAGCCATCTTCGTCGCCGTCACCGTCAAAGGCTCTAGCAGGATCCACGATCAAAGAGTGGAAGAAGATATGGGTAACACTGTCCAGGTCCGCATAGGGAACCAGCTTCTCATCCTGTGCGGTGTATTCCTCGATTTTAGAGGTGATCTCAGAAATGCTTTCGTAGCCGGGGCAGGTCTGCAGAAGTTCAATGGCACCCAGATAATTGTAACCGTCTGCCATGGAATCGGCCTTGTCCAAAAGTGCGTTGATCTGCTGCTGGGTGGCGGATTCGGTAGCTTCGGTGCTGTCAGAGGGGGTGGATGCCAGCTGTGCCGGGTCGTTTCCCTGGTTACTTACGGTGCTGGCAATGGTTTGCACCGTCAGGATCACCATGCTGACACACAATATAGACAGACCCACCAAGCAAATGGAGGGGAAATAGCGGTAAATGAACTGCTGCAGCGGGGAGACGCGGCGGCGCTGACGCCGTACAGGACGGCGGGGGGGTTGTTCCATAAACTGACCTCCTTTAGCGTATCCTGGAAATCAGGAAGAATTCTGTCGTTTTTTGTATTATACCGCAAAGCAGCCGGGATTTCAACTGAGAATTACAGATGTGGGTGTAAAATAAGTGTGTCCAGAATGTGGAAAAACATAATAAAATAAAAACCGGGCGTGTCTATGCACGCCCGGTGGCTTATTTGAGAAGTTCGATCGTCGTACGCATATGCCCAGGTGTCGTGCCGCAGCAGCCGCCCAGCAGGGTGGCACCATTGGCAAGACACTGCTGCTGAACAGCAGCAAAATCTGCAGGTGCCATATCATATTGGGCAATGCCGTCATCGTTGATCACAGGGTTACCTGCGTTGGGCTTGCAGATCAAAGGGCCTTTTACATACCGGCGCAGCTTGGCGACCAGATATGGCGTCATTCTGTCAGCTGCCACGCAGTTGAAACCGACAGCCGCGGCACCGGCTTGCTCCAGTTCCTGCAGGACAGGTCCGGCATCCGGGCCGGAAAACAGCGAGCCGTCACCGGTCATGACAAAGCTGTACATCACAGCGCCTGCTTGCTCCAGCTCTGCGGCAGTGAGGATCGCTTCTGCTTCCTGGGGATACATCAGTGTTTCTGCGATCAGAAGATCTGCGCCGCCGTCCAGGAGACCTTTGATCTGTCGGCGGTAGTTTTCGACCAGCAGATCAAAATTATCGGGATCGAAACTGTCTGTGTATGCTGCCAGTGTCGTCAGATCCCCGGCGATCAGACATTCCGGCGCAGCGCTGCGGCTCAAGGCCACCAGCTTGGCGTTGATGGCTTCACACCGATCAGCCAGACCGACTTTTTCCAGTGCAATCGGTTGTGCCTGAAAAGTGGGGGCATACAGGATCTGGCAGCCGGCTTCGGCATAGCTTCGCTGCAGTGCTGTCAGTGCTTCCGGGTGCTCCAACACCCATTTTTCTGTGCAGCAGCCCCGGGGCATACCGCACTTTTGCAGATTAGAGCCGGTAGCGCCGTCCAGATAGCGAAGGCCTGCGGCTATTTTGCTGTGTAATTGTTCCTTTGTGAGCATAGGCAATTCCTCCGAGTTTCTGCTTGAATTATACGCCAAATGCCGAAAGATTGCAACAGCGATTGACGAAAGAATGAATATCTGCTAAAATGGTAAAAATTCCAACAAAGGAGCGAATACACAATGAAAAAGTCCGTTTTAAGAGAATACGCCCGGCTCATCGTCCGCTGCGGCGTTAATATTCAGAAGGGGCAGGACCTGCTGGTCTATGCCGGTCTGGAACAACCGGAATTTGTCCAGTTGGTGGTGGAAGAGGCCTATAGGGCCAAGGCCCGGAAGGTCATCGTGGAATGGTCCTACGATCCGCTGGCCAAGATCCATGTCCGCTATCAGTCTGTCAAGACTCTGGGTGAGGTCACCGAGTGGCAGAAAGCCAGACAGCAGTATTTCTGCGACACACTGCCTGCCCGGCTGCATCTGGTTTCCGAGGACCCCGATGGCTTGAAGGGTATGAATATCAAGAAAATGGCGAAATCCCGCCAGATGAGCTATCCCATTCTGAAGCCCTACATCGATGACCGGGACGGCAAGCAGCAGTGGTGTATCGCTGCAGTTCCCGGCAAGGCCTGGGCGAAGAAGGTGTTCCCCGGCCTGCGCACCAGCGTAGCGATGGAGAAAATGTGGGAAGCCATTCTGTCCACCTCCCGGGTCACGGACGATCCGGTGAAGGCATGGGAAGAACACAATGCGGACCTGAAAAACCGCTGCGATTATCTGAACAGTCTGGGCATCGAATCCCTGCATTATACTGCCGATAACGGCACCGATCTGACCGTTGGTATGATCCCCGAGGCGATCTTTTGCGGCGGCGGTGAGGTTTCCCGCCAGGGCATCTTCTTTAACCCCAACATTCCCACAGAGGAGTGCTTCATCTCTCCCATGCGGGGCAAGGCAGAGGGTATCGTTTATTCCTCCAAGCCCCTTTCTTACCAGGGTCAGCTGATCGAAAACTTCTCCATCCGTTTTGAAAACGGCAAGGCTGTGGAAGTCAAGGCAGAAAAGGGGGAGGAGCTGCTGAACCAGATGATCTCCATGGATGAGGGTGCCGCCTATCTGGGCGAGTGTGCCCTGGTTCCCCAGGCAAGCCCCATTGCCCAAAGCGGTCTGCTGTTCTACGAAACACTGTTTGACGAAAATGCCGCCTGCCATCTGGCACTGGGCGCCGGCTTTGCTGATACCATCCGGGATCACCACAGTAAGACTCTGCAGGAGTGCCAGGCGCTGGGTATCAACGATTCCATGATCCATGTGGACTTCATGATCGGTTGCGACAGCATGAATATCGATGCCACCTGCCGGGACGGCAAGGTAGTGCAGATTTTTAAAAATGGCAACTGGGCTTTTTAAGTTAAGAAAATATCCGCACTTTTTTGAAAAAAATGCTTGCATTCTGCGCACTTGTGTGCTACAATAGCCGAGCGATTGAAATTGCTTAGGGTAATTATGCCCTTTTACATGATAAGAAAGAGGTGAACGAAATGAGAGAAGGCATCCATCCCAACTACGAACAGACTACCATCCGCTGTGCTTGTGGCAACGTCTTTACGACTGGCTCCACCAAGAAGGACATCCGCGTTGAAATCTGCTCCAAGTGCCACCCTTTCTATACCGGCAAGCAGAAGCTGGTTGACACCGGTGGACGCGTTGATCGGTTCAACAAGAGATTTGGTATTAAGTAAGAGCGAAGTCCGCACTACGGTTGTACGTAGTGCGGATTTTTTGTTGCCAGCACTGCGTTTTATGTGGTATACTAGGAAAAAGCGTGCATGGAGGAACTATGGAAGCAACTTTTGAAACAAAACAGGAACGGGCGGTGCTGGTTGGCCTGAATGCGGACTGCTTCCGCAAAGAACAGACGGCTACCGATGAAACTCTGGAGGAACTGGACGCCCTTTTGGAAACTGCCGGTGGTTTTTGCACCGGTAAGGTGCTGCAAAATCGCCATACCCCGGATCCTCACAGCTTTATCGGCGAGGGCAAGGCGCTGGAAGTGAAAATGCTGGTGGAAGCGACAGCGTCCACCATGGTCATCTTTGACAATGAGCTTTCCCCGGGAAATATCCGGGCGCTGGAAGAGATCATCGGCGTGACGGTCCTTGACAGAAGTGCGCTGATTTTGGACATTTTTGCCCAACGGGCAAAAACAAAAGAAGGCCGCCTTCAGGTGGAGCTTGCCCAGTATCAATATCTGCTGCCCCGGCTTTCCGGCATGGGTGTTTCCCTGTCCCGGCAGGGCGGCGGCATCGGCACTCGGGGTCCCGGTGAGACCAAGCTGGAATCTGACCGCCGACACATCCGGGAACGGATCACCCGTCTGGAACATGAGCTGGAGCAAGTTCGGCAGGTTCGGGCGGTGCAACGGGAGCGGCGGATGAAAAATTCTGTGCCGGTGGTAGCCATCGTGGGCTACACCAATGCCGGTAAATCCACCCTTTTGAATCAGCTGACCGGTGCGGGCATTCCTGCCAACAACCGGCTGTTCGACACGCTGGACACCACATCCCGGCAGCTTACGGTGTCGGATAATCTGGATGTGGTGCTGACGGATACCGTCGGTTTTATCAACAAACTGCCCCACCATCTGGTGGATGCTTTCCGGGCAACTCTGGAGGAGCTGGAATATGCAGATATTCTGCTGCATGTCATTGATTCTGCCGACGAAAACCGAGAAGAGCACATCGAGGTAGTGGACCGGTTGATCTCCCAGCTGGCCAAGCCCGGCACCAAGGTACTGCGCTGCTACAACAAGGCAGATCTGGTGGAAAAGACCGACATCCCGGTAGGAGAAGATGTGGTGGCCATTTCCGCAGCCAACGGCAGCGGCATGGATGAACTGCTGAAAGCCATCGAGAAAATGCTGGGTCACAGCCGCCATCACATTGTGGTGACCCTGCCCTACAGCATGGGTGGCATGGTGGAAACCCTCCACAGCGTCGCCCAGGTGCTGAATGTTGACTATACCGCAGAGGGGATTGCGGTGGAAACGATCGTCGATCCCATTCTGTACGGACGGCTCAGGGAGTATATTACGAAGGAGTGCTGACGGTTGGAGGAATATCTGGTTCCCACCGGCTTTGGTGAAGACGAATTTACAGAGAAAAAATCCCGTTTTATCGGCAGGGTCTGGCTTGCGGAAACGGAAGAAGAGGCACTTGCCCGGATCCAGGAGATGAAAAAGCAGCATTATGATGCCACCCACAACTGTTGGGCTTATATCATCAAGGACGGTGCAGTGCGGTTTTCCGATGACGGGGAGCCTGGCGGCACTGCCGGTATGCCCATGCTGCAGGTGCTGCAGCGGGAGGGACTATACAATGTGGTCTGCGTAGTGACCCGGTATTTTGGCGGTATCCTCTTAGGTGCCGGCGGCCTGGTCCGAGCCTATACCAAGGGTGCGAAGATCGCGGTAGACGCGGCAGGAAAGTCTATGAAACGGGTATGGACGGTACTGTACGTGCCTTGCCCGTATACTTACTATGAACGGGTCAAGCTGGAGGTGGCGGCTTTTGGCGGTATCATTCGACAGACGGATTTCGGCTCAGAAGTAGAGTTGGAGATCTTGTTGCCGGAGGCCCAGACACAACCATTTACAGACAGACTGACGGACATGAGTGCGGCCACTATCGAAACGATGGTCACCGGACAGGAATACCGGGCATTTCCGGTAGAATGAGGGGAGAAGCGATCCTATGACAGTACGGGAAGAACTGGAATATCAGGAGCATCGGCGGCTCAATCCGCTGGCGGCCTTTGCGGATCAAAGTAAGGGCAGACCCTTGGGCGACAAAGAACGGGAGATGGATGTGCGTACCTGCTATCAGCGGGATACCGACAGGATCGTCCACAGCAAGGCCTTTCGCCGGCTGATGCACAAGACCCAGGTGTTTTTACAGCCGGAAGGTGACCACTACCGTACCCGAATGACCCACACCATCGAGGTTTCCCGGATCGCAAGAACCATCACCCGGGCGCTGGCCTTAAATGAGGATCTGACGGAAGCCATCGCGCTGGGTCATGACTTGGGACATACCCCTTTTGGTCATGCCGGTGAAAGCGCGCTATCGGAGTGTATCGGAAAGCCTTTCCGCCACAATGAGCAGAGTTTGCGCGTTGTGGACGTGCTGGAAAATGACGGCAATGGATTGAATCTGACTCACGAAGTCCGTTTGGGGATCGTTGGCCACACCGGTTCCTATGTGCCGGAGACTCTGGAGGGCCAGGTGGTGCGCCGGGCTGATCAGATCGCCTATGTGAATCATGACATTGATGATGCTACCCGGGCAGGCATTTTGACCAATGGGGATATTCCTAGATCCATCTGTGATGTTTTAGGTCATACCCATTCTCAGCGGATCAATGTATTGGTCTGCGATGCAATCATGACTTCCCGGGAAGCAGGGGCTATTTGCCTTTCGCCTGAGGTAGACCAAGCGCTGAAGGAGCTGCGCGCCTTTATGTTTGAGCGGGTCTATCACAATCCGGTGGCAAAGAGCCAGGAAAGCAAGGCCAAGGATATGCTGCAGCGCCTGTTTGAGTATTACTACAAAAATCCCGACAAGCTCCCGGCAGATTTCCAGCCCCAGATGTCCTTTGACGGCTTGGAGCGGACGGTCTGCGATTATATTGCCGGCATGACGGATAATTACGCTGTGGATAAATTTACTGAGATTTTTATTCCCACAGGGTGGCAAGTTCGGGGATAATGTGTTATAATTAAAAGGTTAAAGAGAAAGGAGTGACAGAGCATGGCGTTTCCTCCGTCGTTTATTGACGAACTGGTTGCCCGCAATCCCATTGAGGATGTGGTGGGACAGTATGTGAATTTGAAGCGTTCCGGTGCCAATATGTTTGGACTTTGCCCGTTCCACGGGGAAAAGACCGCGTCTTTCTCTGTTGCTCCGGATAAAGGGATTTATTATTGCTTTGGCTGCCATAAAGGCGGCGGTGTCATCAACTTCCAGATGGAAGTGGAGGGCTTAAGCTACCCGGACGCTGTTCGGGCGCTGGCAAAGCGGGTCGGCATGACTGTGCCGGAAGATGAGCAGTATCAGAGCCGCTACCGCCAGCAGGAGCGCCTGTGGGCGCTGCATAAGGAAGCTGCCCGGTTCTTCCACAGTCAGCTGTATGCCCCTGTGGGCAAGACGGCACTGGAATACGCCTTGGGCAGAGGTATGTCCAAAGCCATTCTGACTACCTTTGGCGTAGGCTACGCCCCCGACAGCTGGGATAGCTTGGTCAAGGCCATGCGCGCCAAAGGCTACACCGACAAGGAGCTTACGGATTCCGGTTTGGTTACGGTATCCCAGAAAAACGGCAATCTCTTTGACCGGTTCCGGGACCGGCTGATGTTTCCCATTATCGACGTCCGGGGGAATGTGATCGCCTTTGGAGGTCGCATCATTAAAAATGACAAAGAAGCGGCCAAATATCTGAACTCCCCGGAAACGCTGATCTTTAACAAACGAAAGAACCTATTTGGTTTGAATTTGGCTAAGAAAACAAAAGAAAACGCCTTAATTTTGGTGGAGGGAAACATCGACGTGGTGGCTCTGCACCAATACGGCTTTACCAATGCAGTGGCATCCCTCGGTACCAGCTTGACAGAGGAGCAGGCTGCCCTGATCACCCGGTATGCCGAGCAGGTGATCTTGATCTATGACGGCGACCAGGCAGGCCAGAATGCGACAAAACGGGCTATCCCCATTCTGGAAAAGGCAGGCCTGCAGGTAAAGGTGCTGCAGATCCGGGATGCCAAGGATCCAGATGAATTTTTGAAAAAGTTCGGTGCGGACAAGTTCAAGCTGTTGCTGGAGGGCTCGTCCAACCGGGTGGAATACCAGCTCAATGCCATTCGCCAGAAGTATGATATTCGGGAAGATGACCAGCGGATAAAATATCTGCAGGAAAGCGCGGACCTGATCAGCACAGTAAGCAGTGCTGTTCAGCAGGAAGTCTACGGCCACCGGGTGGCGGAAACTGCCAAGATCAGTAGCGATGCCATGAGGCTGGAGATCAGCCGGGCGCTGAAGCGCCGGCAGAATCGGGAAAAGAAAAAGCAGGAAGCCATCGATCTGGCACCGGCAAAGGCATTGCAGCCCAAGAGCCGGACGATTCGTTATGACAATATGAAATCTGCTATGGCAGAAGAGAATGTGATTGCCCTTGCGCTGCGGGAACCGGCGCTGCTGGACCATGCGGCAGATCTGAAGCCCCAGGAATTTTCCGCACCGCTTTTGGGGAAAGTGTTCTCCCAGCTCCAGAGCAGACACACCCAAGGACTGGAGGTATCTCTGGCAGTGCTGGAGGACATGACCTCGGAGGAGGCTTCCCATATAGCGATGATCTTCCAGCGGCAGCAGGGGCCGGTCAGTGAGCAGGCTTTTGCTGACTGCGTCCGCACCATTCGCGCAGAGCATCAGGCAGCCGGAATCACCACGGAGGAAGACCTGCTGGCCTATCAGTCCAAGTTAAAAAAAAGAAAAGGAATCCATACATGACATCAAATTTGCTGACAAAGGAATCGTCAGTGCCGCTAAGCAGCGGTGAGGACGATGTGCGTCAGTTCCTCAGCGAGATCCGTCAGTTCCCCCGACTCACCCAGGAGCAGGAACGGGAGCTGGCGAAGAAATGCGCTGAGGGTGACGCGGATGCCATCCGCCATATGGTTAATTCCAACCTGCGGCTGGTGGTGTCTGTTGCAAAGGAATATGCCGGAAGAGGTGTGCCGCTGCTGGATCTTATACAGGAAGGCAGCATCGGTCTGCTGGCTGCGGCACAGAAATTTGACTATACGCTGGATTTTCGGTTTTCTACATACGCTACCAAGTGGATCCGCCAGGGCGTGACAAGGTGTCTAGCCGGTCACGGCTTGATCCGGGTGCCTGCCCATACGGCTGAACGGATCCGGAAGGTATCGGCGGCCCGCTCAGAGCTTTTGAAGGAAACCGGTACAGAGCCTACAATGGAGCAGATTGCCCAAAAGTGCGGTATTTCTGCGGAAAAAGCAGCCCAGCTGCTGCGCTTAAATCCGGAAACCTGCTCTTTGGATGCGCCAATGGGAGATGCTGAGGACGGCACATTGGGGATCTTATTGGAGGATCTGCAATCGCCCCAGCCCTACGAAGAGTTGGTTCGGGAAGAATTGAACCATACCATGGATACGCTTCTTGCCATGCTGACGGAGCGTCAGCAGCAGGTGCTGCGGCTGCATTTTGGCATGACAGACGGTGTTTGCCATTCTCTAGAGGAGATCGGCAAGCTGCTGGACATCTCCAAGGAACGGGCCCGGCAAATCGAACGGCAGGCTATGGACAAGCTACAAACGCTGGGAGCCAGTATAGGATTGGAGGATTTTCTGGATTGAGATATTCGGATAACTTTATTGATGTGGCCTTTGGGGACACGGATTTTGAGAAGATGTTAAGCGCTGTGCATCCCCGGGACAAGTTGTCCGCGGCTGCGTTTTTGGCCGCGCTGGACGGGGAAACGGAAGATGTGATCCGGCAGGCTTTTGACCATCTGGACGATTTGGATGCGGAACTGAATATTACCGACCTGCCAAAGCCAGCGGGTACGGGTGAAGCCGCATTGCGGCTGCGTCAGGAAGAGCAGCTTGTCCGTGAGGATCGGCTGATCCAGGGGTTGGAGGAGACTGATCCTCTGCGGCTGTATCTGGAGGAGATTGCTGCCATCCCGGTTTGTGGTGATATAAACATTCTGGCACTGGATCTGAAGGAAGCCAATCTGGTGGAAAAAGAGGAACCGGTGCTTTATCAGAAACTGCTGAATCTGAGCCTGAGCCGGATCGTGCAGATTGCGAAGGAATACACCGGTTACGGTGTGCTGCTGCTGGATCTGATCCAGGAGGGCAGCATGGGTCTGTGGCAGAATCTTTCCCGGTATGCGTATGGTGATTTCGAGCATTTCTGCGATTGGAATATCCGACAGGCGATAGCCCGGTGCGTGGTACTGCAGGCTCATGCCAATGGCGTTGGTCAGAAGATGCGCCAGGCCATGGAGGACTACCGGTCTGTAGATGAGCGGCTGCTGACAGAGCTGGGAAGAAATCCTACTTTGGAGGAGATCGCCGAAGCGTTGCATATGAGTGTGGAGACTGCCGCCAGTGTGGCGGAGATGATCGAAGCGGCTCGGATGATCCACCGTGCCAAGGCACAGCCGGAGCCGGATCCCCAGGAAGAGGAGCAGGCGGTGGAGGATACCGCATACTTCCAGATGCGCCAGCGGATCCAGGAGCTGCTGTCTGCCTTAAGCGAGACGGATGCCAAGCTGCTGACATTGCGCTTCGGCCTGGAGGGCGGTCTGCCCATGAGTCCTGAGGAGACCGGACGGCAGCTGGGACTGACGGCTGCCGAGGTGGTGGCAAGAGAAACCGCCGCCCTTTCTATGCTTAGAAACCAAGGATAACGAAAGAAGGTATATGATATGGCAAAAACCTATGCCATCGCCATTGACGGCCCTGCCGGTGCGGGCAAAAGCACCATTGCCAAGCGCCTTGCAAAGGAACTGGGCTATTATTATGTAGATACCGGCGCCATTTACCGCACTGTTGCGTATTTTCTGGATCTTTTGGGCATCAGCCCCAAGGATGTGGACGGTGTGGAGCGTTACATCGACGAGCTGACCATCGGCATCGAGTATGACGAGGAAGGCAATCAGCACATGATCATGAACGGCATGGATGTGACGAACGATATCCGCACCCAGGATATTTCCCAGAAAGCCAGCCTTGTCTCCGCCCATGGCGTGGTTCGTGGCGTTCTGCTGGATATGCAGCGGGATGTGGCGAGGATGCATAATGTGATCATGGATGGCCGGGATATTGGCACTGTGGTGCTGCCCAAGGCCAATGTGAAGATCTTTCTGACGGCCTCTGCGGAGGTTCGGGCCCGCCGCCGCACCGACGAACTGCTGGCCAAGGGGAAGAAGCCTTCCTATGAGCAGGTTCTGAAGGATATTCAGCAGAGAGATTTCCAGGAT
>JAGBEM010000246.1 GCA_017936985.1 Oscillospiraceae bacterium | reverse complement strand
GGCCTCTGCGGAAATGTTCATTATGGGTCTGCAGCGGGGCGACCTGGATTGGAGAGAAATGCTCCACACCAAGCCCAGATATTGATCACCACAGCCGCCCAGCCATAACGGCGGGGCGGCTTTCATTTTTGAAAGGACTGTTATTTATGGATATTATCAAACCCCGGACACTGTCCGGTTTCATGGAGCTGCTTCCTGCCAAGCAGGCAAGATTCGAGCGAATGATGCAGATCCTGCGTACCACTTACGCTTCCTATGGCTTTGCGGCTCTGGATACCCCCGTGATTGAAGATGCCCAAATTTTGCTTGCAAAGGGCGGCGGCGAAACGGAAAAGCAGATCTACCGCTTCCAGAAGGGCGACAGCGATCTTGCCCTGCGCTTTGATCTGACCGTACCGCTGGCAAAATATGTCGCGCTGCACTATAACGAGCTTGCCTTCCCCTTCCGCCGCTATCAGATCAGCAAGGTCTACCGGGGCGAGCGGGCGCAACGAGGCCGTTTCCGTGAGTTTTATCAGGCGGATATCGACATCATCGGCGACGGCAAGCTGGACATTCTCAACGAAGCCGAAATTCCCGCCATTATTTACAAAGTGTTCCGTGGCTTTGGCCTGAACCGATTCCAGATCCGGGTAAATAACCGCAAGATCCTTAGCGGCTTCTACGCCATGCTTTCCTTAAGCGAAAAGAGCGGCGACATCATGCGCACCGTGGACAAGCTGGATAAGATCGGTGCGGAAAAAGTGCGCAAGATCCTCATTGACGATTGCGCTTTGACAGAGCAGCAGGCCGACGAGATACTGAAATTCATCGCCATCACCGGCACCAACGCAGAAGTGCTTTCCGCCTTGGAAGGCTACGCCGGTAAAAATGAGCTGTTTGACCAGGGTCTTGCAGAGCTGAAGGCCGTCACCGCCAATCTGGCAGCTTTTGGCGTGCCGGAAGCCAACTTTGCTGTGGATCTGACCATCGCAAGAGGCCTGGACTACTACACTGGCACCGTTTACGAAACCACATTGCTCGACCATCCGGAAATCGGCTCTGTCTGCTCCGGCGGACGGTATGACAATCTGGCCGGTTACTATATCGACAAGGCACTACCCGGCGTGGGCATCTCCATCGGTCTAACCAGACTTTTCTATGTGCTGGACGAGCAGGGATTGCTGAATCCCCAGCTGCCCAGCGCACCGGCTGACGCTCTGGTTCTGCCTATGACCGCAGAGCCCGGCCCGGCCATTGCCCTTGCCGAAGCCCTGCGCAGCGCAGGCCTGCGGGTGCAGCTTTACGGCGAGCAGAAAAAGTTTAAGCAAAAAATGGCCTATGCTGATAAGCTGGGTGTCCCCTTTGCGGTACTGCTGGGCGAGGACGAGATCGCCGAGGGAAAGTGCTCCGTAAAGAATATGCAGAGTGGCGATCAGGTAAAATTGACCGCACAGGAAGCCGCTGTACACATTCTCGCTTCCCTGGCCGCCAACAATGGCCCCATCATTCTGGAGAAATAACATGGAAGAGAAATTTATCGCCGCATGGGCCCAGGCCCGGGAAAAAGCCGCAGCGCTGGGTGTTCGGATGCGCCCCATTGCACCGGAGGATGCCATGCATTCTGCCCACCGGCTGCTTTCCGGCAGAAAGTTCAGCGATGGCTTTGATCAACTGGCGGACCTTGGCAAACTCTCCCTGAGTTTAGAAGCCCTGGCTGTGGACAAGCGCTTCACCGGACTTTTTTCCGATGACGAAGCCAACGAGGCTTTGAACCGACTCCTTTCCGCCGGCTACCGATTCTAACAAAATGCACCCGACAAAAGTCGGGTGTTTTTCTTATACATTTGCAGGAAGCGAAGTCTTTAGCTCCGCCAAATGACCATCCTGTGCGATCTTTCCCGACCGGAAATTGCCGTTTTCATAAAAGAGCTCCGTCACCGAGGCATTGGACACCCAAGGAATCTCCTTCATATAAGAAAGCGGTTGTCCAGACAGGTTCCACTGGGTCGCCCGTATAGGCGTAGCGTGGGTGGCGATCACCACCGTTTTCCCTGGATTCTCTTCCGCGATCCGGCGCAGCGCGCCATCAATCCGCCGGGCAAGCTCTGCCACCGACTCACCGCCAGTAGGGCGGCTATTGCCGATATCCTGCAGCCACAAACCGTAATCCTCCGGAAAATCCTGTTCCAGCTGAGAGAACGCAACGCCCTCCCACCGGCCCGCTTCAATTTCCCGCAGCTGCGCATCCGGTTCTGTTTTTAATCCCACTTTTCGGGCAACCGCCTCGCCGGTATCAAAAGCGCGCAGCAGATCGCTTCCATAGACCGCGTCCACGGAATATGCGTTGGCAACAAATTCCGCCGTGCACTCCGCCTGCTGCTGACCCAGCTGCGTCAACGGCGCATCCAGATGGCCTGCAAAGCACCTTGTCAAATTTGCCTGGCTTTGCCCATGGCGGATCAGCAACAATGTAGTCATCGTATTTCCTCGTTTCAGAAAGTATCTGCAAATTCTGCTTCCAGCGGCGCGTTGTAGGTGAGCAGCGCCTGCATCTGGGTCAGCATCACCGGGAACCGGTCCGCGGCCGATTGGTAACACGCCAGCAATTCTTCGTCAAAATGGGCGCATTTGGGGTTTGGACCATCTGTCATCACCGCGCCTGCCAGTTCCTTGCCTGCCAAGGCCACGCCCTTGGTAAAGGCTGTTCGTTTCGCCCCCTCCGGGGTTGCCAGGAGTTTCACAAAGAACGCCATCCGTTGCAGGCAATCCTTTACGAACCGATCCGTGGCCGGGGGATAGAACTTTGCCACGGTTTCATGTTCACCGGGCGTCAGCTTCAGGTGGGGGCTCATATCCTGGGCATGGGGAGGCACCTTGCCGTCCAATTCCAACAGGAAGCGGTCGAATTCCGTTTCGATCTCCAGTGTCGTCACACCCTGGGCCGCTTTTTCTTTGATCAGCGGGCGGCAGACGCTGTCCAGGCAATAATGGGTCAAAACACCATACAAATAGGCTTGCGAAGCCTCCGACTTCTCCAGACGTACCGCCCGGCTGACCCGCTGAAAGAACTCCTGGCCGGTCTGCTCATGGTATTTAATACCCAAAAAAGCTGTGGCAGTTTTGATAATGGGAGAATGGTAAAAGAAAATATCCGGGCCGTGCAGACCTACATCATACAACCGGCGAAACCGCTGGATGGTGCGCCGCACATCTGCAGGCATCGTGGGCAGCAATTCCGTGCCGAATCGATAATGGGCGTATGTGGATGGCATAGTCTACCTCCTGTCCTCTCATTTCCATAAATATTCTACAAGAAAAAAGCCACCATTGCTAGTGGCTTTTGAAAAAATTTCAGATTATTTTCCTTTCTTTTCCCGGTGCTGCAGACACACTGTCAGCAAACATCCCCACAGGAAGATAGGGACGATCCACATTTGGCTGCAGATCATCGGCGAGGACACTAAAATCAGCAGCCAGTACAGCACCTTGCCAGCCGCCTCAGAGGCTTCCACAGAAAGAAAATTCAAAATGATCAGCGCCATGGTCAGCGCCAGCCAGATCAAACTGACATAGCGGATCTTCTTGATCAGAACAAAATCTCTCGTCTTCACGCCCCGGTAGACCAGGATCGCCGGCGGAATAAAAAAAGCAACACTCAAAACAATCATCAGGCCGGACAGTGCCCCTGCCGGGTTGGGAATAAAGCCCAACGCCGCGCAAACGCCGTACAAAAAGGCCCATATTATAGTAATTCTTTGGTTTGTCATAGCTTGCTCCTTGTTTCATAGGATCTTTTCCTATTCTACCCCATCGGCGCGGCTTTGGCAAGGAAAAAACACTGGACAGGATGACATAATTCTGTTATAATCATACAATAATATGGAAAAGGGGAGTGTTTCCCATGAAATGTCCTTTTTGCGGTGACCAGGAAAGTAAGGTCGTCGATTCCCGCCCTGCCGAAGACGGCAACAGCATTCGCCGCCGCCGGGAGTGCATCTCCTGCCAACGCCGCTTTACCACCTACGAAGCCGTAGAAAGCCTTCCCATCATCGTCGTCAAGCGCGACGGTACCCGTCAGAGCTTTGACCGCAACAAGATCCTCAACTCTATGGTCCGGGCCTTTGACAAGCGGCAGGTGGATGTGGCGGATCTGGACCGGATCACCACCGAGATCGAGCAGACCATCCAGAACACCCTGGAGCGGGAGGTCAGCACAGATAAGCTGGGCGAAATGGTCATGGCCAGGCTGAAACCCCTGGACGAGGTTGCGTACATTCGGTTTGCGTCGGTTTACCGCCGGTTCCAGGATGTGAACAGTTTTATTCACGAAATTAATACCATCCTCGAGGAAAAATAAGGAGTGACCCATTACTATGGACGCACTGAAGAGCCTGTTTGAGGGCTTCGATTTTGCGGCATTTGTGCCAAAAGTGGATACTGTCCTGGGCTGGGTAGAGCTGATCGCCCGGCTGGCGGTCATGGCAGGCCCCCTGCTGTTACTTGGCTTTGGGCTGGTGTACCTGCTGGCGCCCCCCAAGGAAGCCAACCACGGCGTTGGCTATCGGTTCTGGTGGGGCATGGCCAGCCTGGACGCCTGGCAGTTTACTCAAAAGCTGGCCGGTATGATCTGGTCTGCGTTAGGTCTGATTTTGACCATCATCATGGCGCTGATCTGCAACGGCTTCCGGAGCATGGAGCCTATGGATATGGTCTGGGCCGCTGTGAAATGCCTGCTTTGGGAACTGGGCTTGGCGGCAGCTGCCTGTCTGGCGGTCAATGTTACGGTTATGATCGTATTTGACCGTAATGGCTACCGCAGAAAAGAGTATCGATAAACAAAAACCGGAGGTGCTGCAGCACCTCCGGTTTTCGGTTTTCTTACTTAATGACCTTGAAGTAATCGAGGCACAGCAGAACGATGCCGACGATGACATAGACCTCAACGACCCAACCAACAATGCTCAGCAGAGTACCGATGATCGCGCCCAGGACGGGGATCCAGCCAGTCAGCAGGCCAGCCAATGCCAGGACGATGCCGGCAACCACAGCAGCAACGATGTAAACAATGATCTTGACGACCAGAGCGTTGGTGCCCTCAGCACCGAAGGAATAGGGGAAAATCTTCTTCAGGGTATCCATATTCAAAACTCCTTATATGTTTATTTTTCGGGTCAAATGCTGCCCGTTTATTACACCTTCATTATAGCGGCTTTTTACAGGATTTGCAAGTACGTATTTTCCCCCATACGATCCAACATAGCAGCGCAACGCCTGCCGCCACGCCACAGCTGTCGATCAGCACATCCGTCACCGCGGGACCCCGTCCGCCCACAAAGCTCTGATGAAATTCGTCGCTGGCTGCATACAGCGTACCAACGCCCCAGGCCCACAGCCAGGGCAGCGCCACCGCAGTCCGTTTGTTGATCTGCCGAATATGCAGCAGCAGAAAAAAGCCCAGCAGGGCATATTCTGAAAAATGCGCACCCTTGCGGATCACAAAGCCCACCCGGCTGAAAATTGCCTCCTGCTCCGCTTCCGGCAGGCTGTCCAGATTCTGCACAAAGATTCCCACGATCCACTGGGTAATTTCTCCGCTCATTTCCCCGGATTCTTCCCCCGTTTGGGCAGAAAAGCAAAAGATCATCACCATAATGAGCACCACAGGGATCAACGAAACAGCGATGCTGTGTTTGCTTATCCAATTTTTCATTGCTTCCACTTCCTTTTTGCCAGTTTATCACACCGCCCGGCAAATGTAAAGAAAGAGTTCCGGCAGCATTACTGCCGGAACGGATATTCAGCTTTCCATCTGCTTTCCCAGGAAGGACGCTGCCGTTTGCGCCAGCTTCTGATCCGGCTCAGCCAGAGGCGAATCTCCCTCACCCAGCAGCAGCATGACGCAGCCCATCAGATCCCCTTGGCTGAGGATCGGCGCAGCGACACCCAGGTGATATTTATCCGACCCCTCCGTAGCCTGGATCCGGGCTTCGCCGGATTCATAACGGTAATTTTTCCGCTGCTCCATGAGCCGACCCAACTCGTCGGAATTGGGCTTGTCCAGCAATTCCCGTTTGGGCGCACCGGACAGCGCAATAATGGCATCCCGGTCAGAAACAGCAGCAATGCGGCCCGTGCTGGATCCAATCGCTTCACACATTTGCGCCGCAAAATCCTGCAGATCTCCCATAGGGGAATACTTGCGGAAGATCACGCCGCCGTCCTTTTCCGTGTAGATCTCAAGGGGATCGCCCTCACGGATACGGAGCGTGCGGCGGATTTCTTTGGGAATTACAATTCTTCCTAAATCGTCAACGCGTCTTACAATACCTGTCGCTTTCATATATCTTTCTCCTTTTTACAAATAACATCGTAGGGCGGGGGCTTACTCCCGCCGTTTGGTGCTTTTTTGTATGCGGCGGGAGCAAGCCCCCGCCCTACAATAATTTTACAAATTACGCTGTTAGTATCTGCAAACAGAGGTCGATTATACCGCAAGATTTACTTTTTCAAACAGCTATGCTACAATAAACAAAAGGCGGTGATTTATCGTGAAAATAGAGCTTTGCGAGAATGCTCAAGAAATACGAAAACAATTCCATGAGCGTTATGTTCTGTCTTGGGACGAGTTTCTAAAGAAAAAGCGCAAAGAGTACGGATTTTTAAGGTGGCATCTGTATGGGTTCGATGCCAGTGTTCTTCCTCACATATATTTATGGGAAAGAGTATCATCCAATATAGAATCATCTTTTCCAGAAGCAATATCTACCTTAAAGAGCATTGATGGTTGCGTTATTTTTATGTCGGATGACGAGACACATTGCTATCCAGGCGAATTGAATTTTAATAATCAAAAAACCAAAAATTTCGTTGCCAACGCGGATGCTAAAGAGTTAGCGGAGTTGATTGAAAAAGAATGGTTTGGCTCATACGAATTGGCAGAAGAAGTTCTGTACAATCCTCCCCCTATTTTACCGCAAGATTTATATGTGTTTGATAAATCAATGAACTGGTTTATTCTATTTACACACGAAGCCGAAACTGTGGACCCGACAAGCCGATACTGCATCTTACATAACATCAGTAAATAATAACCTCAACCAGCGGAGTGATACTCACTCCGCTGGTATTCTTTGCATCAGACTATGTATTGCTATACAAAATCTGCGAATTGGTGTCAATGTTATATATGAGGGGATTGCCCTCACGGATACGAAGCGTGCGGCGGATTTCTTTGGGAATTACAATACGCCCGAGGTCGTCTATACGGCGTACTATACCTGTTGCTTTCATATATAAATCTCCTTTAATTTCAAATCGTGATACTATTATTTGTGATTAAAGGGAATTTATACTGCCGTAATTTACTTTTTGGGTTAATTGTGATATAATAACTATCTTGAGGTGATATTATGGAGAAGAAATCAAAACCTATCAATAAGTTTATATATTGTTTTTCTCTACTGACTTGGATTATAAATATCTGTTTTATTATTATACCGCTTTTCTTTGAAGTTTCCGGAATTTGGGTTTTAGGAGTTTTTGCTTCCGTTTTAATTCAAGCAATCACTTCAAGTGCGTTTGGTGACACCGTAATACCCGATGTAAAAATAAAACATAAATTTTTAGATATTTGCTTGAATATATCATTGCTCGTTTCAATTATTACTTCGGTTATATGTGGAGTATCTTTGTTTGCCGCAGGCGGTGGCCCCGAAACAATAGACGGTTTGTTCTACATCGTTGACCATGGCGAGATTGTTAGAGAAATTACATCATACAAATTGTTTCTCTTTTTCGTTGTTTGCGATACTTTACTTTTTAGCTGCGGCATACTGATTTTTTCTTCTCTTATGGCATTGCGTATTCGTAAATTATATTTAATCCAAACACATGAATAAAACAAGGTAGCGAGGTGGAAACACCTCGCTTTTGCTGTGTATAGAACAAAATATGCTGTTTTCGTCAAAAACCGCCCGCAAACATAGTATTAATAAAAGCTTTATACTATATAAAATTTAATTTATGAACGCGTTGGTTCACTTGATATTAACTGTTTGAAAACAATGGTTTTTGACAGTCTGAAGCCCTCCGACCGCGGCCGGAGGGCTTTACGTTTAGATATTAGACTTATCAGCCAACCCACACGCCGGAGGCGTTAAAGGTGTATCGCTTGCCGCTGATCGTTATGGTGGTATTTGCAACCATATAGCCGTT
>JAGBEM010000245.1 GCA_017936985.1 Oscillospiraceae bacterium | reverse complement strand
TCATATCCTGCTTATCTCTAATAATTCTATTCATTATTCATTCCCCCCTTTTGTACTAATTCTACCGCTTCACTTGTCATATGTCAAGTGGTGTAGATTGTATTTATTTGTCATATGACAAATAAATACCGTGAACAACAAACAACTTAAAGTACTTGGAGGAAATTATTTACGCCGCCCACAGTATGGGCGGCGTTGCTGTTTTTCTATAACTTGGTACATGGATTCTTTTTGGAATATGCTATTTTTACACTTTATTCTCTTTGGCAAACTTCCAGCTGCTTTTGCACATATCTTCCACGGTATGTGTTGCTTCCCAACCGAGGAGTTCCTTTGCTTTGGTGGCATCTGCCCAGAAGGCGGGCAAATCACCGTCACGGCGGGGACCAATCACATAAGGCAGCTTCATATCGTTTGCCTTTTCAAAAGCCGTCACAAGCTCCAGGACAGAGATACCATTGCCGGTGCCAAGATTAATGGCCTCCACACCGTCGTGGTTTTCAGCGTATTCCAGCGCCTTCAGGTGGCCAATGGCCAAATCTACCACATGGAGGTAGTCTCTCTGGCAGGTACCGTCGTGGGTATCATAATCGCCGCCGAAGATGGTCAGTTTCTCCAACTGGCCTGCCGCAACTCTGCCGATATAAGGCATCAGGTTGTTGGGGATTCCGTTTGGATCATCGCCCAGCAGACCGCTTTCGTGTGCGCCGATGGGATTGAAATAGCGAAGCAGGACTGCACAGAAGTCCGGATGGGCGGTGCAGTAATCAGTGAGGATCCGCTCGATCATCACCTTGGTCCAGCCATAGGGGCTGGTGGACTGGATGGCAGGCATCTCTTCCTTGTACGGATGGGGATTGTTCGGGCCGTAAACAGTGGCCGAGGAGGAGAAAACCAGTTTGCGGCATCCGAACTCCTCCATCGTTTCTACAAGGGACAATGTGCTGTCCAGGTTATTGCGGTAATATTGCAGAGGTTTCTTAACGCTCTCACCTACTGCCTTGAAGCCTGCAAAATGGATCACGGCATCAATGTCGTTTTCTCGGAAGACTTCCCACAGTTTTTCCTTATCCGCACAGTCCATCCAGTAGAAGGCAACACTTTTTCCCGTGATTTCCTTGATGCGGTCAATAACTTCAACTTTGGCGTTGGACAGATCATCCACAATGACGACTTCATGTCCAGCATTCAGTAATTCCACAGCGGTATGACTTCCGATATATCCGGCGCCGCCGGTAACCAGTACTTTCATATTCAGACCTCCATTTATTACAATTAGGCAGCAGGGGTATCGCCCTGTTTTAACTGACGGAAAAAGTTCAGGAGAAAGCCTTCATCTGCACGGTTGGTGCAGAATATCTCATACTCGTCACCATGCTCCCCGCACAGATGGCCAATGCCGATCAACAGGGACAGAGCAGATTTCAGGTTGTATTCTTCGCGGCCGTCAGCAGACTTGAGAAGTACAGAATCCGTGCAGCTGGCAACGGCAGTCATCAGGGCATTTACATTGTTCATATTCTTCAACATCTTCATAACTGACAATCCTTTCCTATTATTATACTTCTTCGTTTACTGCATCAATAAAACGGTCAAAAGCGGCGGCACCCTCGGGAGTGCGCTTATAAACACCGGCATGCTCCAGGACCTGTGCGAACACTTTGCCAACCTCCATCTTTAGGATGCAGGCGGTGTTATCGGGGGTGAAAGTCTGCTTCTGCAGAAGCTCATTCACCCAGGCTTCATGCTTAGCAAGCTCTCCTGTCAGTGGCGTACCGCAAAGGATCGCTTCCTCAATGCCGGCAAGCTCCTGTTTCAGTCTGGCAGGCAGGACAGCCAAGCCCATGACTTCGATCAGACCGATGTTTTCCTTTTTGATGTGGTGCAGCTCTGCATGGGGATGGTACACGCCCAGAGGATGCTCCTCGGTTGTGATGTTGTTTCTCAGCACCAGATCCAGTTCATAGGCTTCCCCTCTGCGGCGAGCGATTGGGGTAATGGTGTTGTGGGGTTCTCCGCCGGATTTAGCAAAGATAAACGCCTCTTTGTCGGTGTAGATCCGCCATTTCAGCAGAATCTTGGTTGCCAGATCGCACAGGCGGTCCTTATCCGGGCAAGTCAAGCGAATAACACTCATAGGCCACTTTACGATGCCAGCAGTGACATCCTCGTAACCCTTGAAAGAGATCTTCCTTTCAATGGGGGCACGCTCCATGGGGAAGCTGAAGTGACCACCCTGGAAGTGCTCATGGGTCAGAATACTGCCGCCTACAATGGGCAGATCCGCGTTGGATCCGATGAAGTAATGCGGGAACTTGGTCACAAAGTCCAGAAGCTTCTGTAAGGTTGCTTTGTTAATGACCATGGGTGTGTGCTGGCTGTTGAACACAATGCAGTGCTCGGTATAGTAGACATAAGGGCTGTACTGCAGGTTCCAATTCTCGCCGGCCAGCTCCATGGGGATAATGCGGTGATTCTGCCGGGCAGGATGATTCATCCGGCCTGCGTAGCCTTCGTTTTCCGGGCAAAGCAGACACTTGGGATAGTCAGACTGAGGCGCGGCCTTCGCGGCTGCAATGGCCTTGGGATCCTTTTCGGGCTTACTCAGATTGATGGTGATATCCAGATTGCCATACTCAGTTGCGGTCTTCCAGCGCATATCCTTCTGTACCCTGTAACGGCGGATGTAGTCTGTGTCCTGGCTGAAGCGGTAGTACCACTCAGTGGCTTCTTCAGGACTCTTTTCATACAAAGCGGCAAACTTGCTGCGTACTTCTCTGGGAGGTGGTGTCAGGATACCCATCAGCTTGGTATCGAACAAGTCCCGGCTGGTGATGTCGTCAGCGCACACACCTCGGGCCACTGCATCCTCCAGAAGTCCCTGCAGGATCTCCTCCAATGACATTGTTCTCGTCTCAGCCGGTTCATAGCTGTCCAGCTTCAGAGCCTCCAAAATCCCATTTATCATAAACGCCTTGTCGCAGGGGTCGAACAAGCCTTTGTTCAGACCATAATTGATCAAAGCAGTAATATACACATTTACATTCATAAGAAAAACGCTCCTTCCCGGTTGGGTCGGAGCGTTTTACCGTCCTCCGACCCATGACAGGTATTCTTGAGGATTTATTTACAGATACCGCCATAAGGGCGGACATTCAGCACATGGCAGAAACCTTTTCCCAGACACGCTTCAACAGCCTCCTTGAAGCCATCCAGCATATGGTGAGGGACAAAGGCCTGCACAGTTCCGGCAAACCCACCGCCATGTACACGGTAGGCACCCTTGCAGCGAAGCAAACTGTCACATAGGGCCAGCGCAAAAGCGACAGGCTGTTTTTGGACTGCGCCTGCAGGATTGATATTCTGCATATACATCCAGGAGCTGTGTCCGGATTCTGTAACCAGCCGCAGGAAAGTATTAATATCATTGGATTTCAGGGCATTACACTGTGCAGCTACCCGCTCATTTTCACGGTAGACATGCATAGCCCGAAGAATCGCCCTGTCACTGACCTTACCACGCAGAGTAGGCAGAGCAGCCATAAACTCAGCTTCAGGGATCTGCCGCAAGTATTCCTTGCCGAAGAAAGCACACAGTTTCTTCAGTTCCCGGGTAATGGCAGCATATTCGTCGGTCAGATCGGCGTGGTCTGCGCCGCTGTCGATGATGCAAAGGTCATAACCTTCTTTTTGGAAATCAAAGTCGATTTTCTCTACGATTGGGTTTTCGGAATCAGCAAAATCGATGTACACCATGCCACCTACAGAGGATGCCATCTGATCCATCAGACCGCAAGGCTTACCGAAGTATACATTCTCGGCGTACTGTCCGATCTGAGCAATCTCAATGGCGCTGAGCTTTCTATCGAAGAACAATTCGTTGAGAATGGTTCCTAACAACACCTCAAAAGCAGCGGAGGAGCTAAGACCGGAACCAGGCAGAACGGTAGAGGTAACTGCCATGTCGAAGCCCCGGAGTTTGGCACCGCGCTGAGCGAATGCCGCTGCCACACCCCGGACAAGGGCTGCGGTAGTGTTCTTTTCTTCCTCATGAACACTCAGCTCTGTCAGATCCAC
>JAGBEM010000244.1 GCA_017936985.1 Oscillospiraceae bacterium | reverse complement strand
ATCCCGGCACTTCCCAATGTGCGGAACTTCAGCTATACGGTTGTTGAGGGTAAGGTTTACTACCGTGAGAACAGTCGCATGAATCCGGTGGATGTATCTGCCACCGCTGAAAGCCGTATCAAAGGCTTAATTGCTATCCGGGATAGTGTTCGCCAGCTGATCGAGTATCAGACAGAGGACTTCCCGGAATCCTTTATCACCGCCGAGCAGACCAAACTGAACAATCTTTATGATGAGTTCTCCAAGAAGTACGGCCTTATCAATTCCAGAGCCAATACCTCTGCGTTCAGTGCCGACAGTTCCTACTGTCTGCTGGCATCCCTGGAAATTCTGGATGATGAGGGTAACTTCGTCCGCAAGGCGGATATGTTCTCCAAACGCACCATCCGTCAAAAGGTGGTTGTTACCTCCGTGGACACCGCTTCGGAAGCACTTGCTTTATCACTGGCTGAAAAAGCAAGGATCGACATGCCCTACATGGAGCAGCTGACCGGCAAAACCGAAGAGCAGCTTTATAGTGATTTGAGAGGCGTTATTTTCTTAGATCCTGCCGCTTCCTTTGGCAGTCCCAAGTATCTGCCTGCAGACGAGTATCTGTCCGGTAATGTCCGCAAGAAGCTGGAATTTGTAAAACAGCTTGTAGAGGAATATCCGGAGTATCAGCCGAATGTGGAAGCACTGGAAAAGGTGCAGCCGCAGGACCTATCGGCCAGCGAGATCTCCGTCCGGTTGGGTGCTACATGGCTTCCTACCGATGTGGTGGAACAGTTCATGTATGAACTCTTTGGTACTCCCCGGTATTCCCAGTGGAAGGTCAAAGTTCGCTACACCCCTATCACCGGTGAATGGAATATCTCTGAAAAGAACTATGACCGGAGCAATGTCAAGGCGAATAACACCTACGGCACTACCCGCATCAATGGTTATAAGATCATCGAGGAAACACTGAACCTAAAGGATGTGCGGATCTTCGATTATGTCTATGATGCCAGCGGAAAGAAAACGCCGGTGCTGAACAAGAAGGAAACCGCCATTGCACAGGGTAAGCAGGAAATGATCAAGCAGGCGTTCCAGGACTGGGTTTGGAAAGACCCCCAGCGCAGAGAGCGACTGTGCAGGCTTTACAACGACAAGTTTAACTCCATCCGTCCCCGTGAGTACGATGGAAGTCACTTGAACTTTGTAGGCATGAATCCGGAGATCAAGCTGCGGCCCCATCAGGTCAACGCCATCGCCCATATCCTTTACGGTGGCAACACTCTGCTTGCCCATGTGGTGGGCGCAGGCAAGACCTTTGAAATGGTAGCCGCTGCCATGGAGAGTAAGCGGCTGGGGCTGTGTCAGAAGTCCCTGTTCGTGGTTCCCAACCATCTGACAGAACAGTGGGCATCCGAGTTCCTGCAGCTGTACCCCTCTGCCAACATCCTTGTGGCAACCAAAAAGGACTTTGAGGCAAAGAACCGTAAGAAGTTCTGCGGCAGAATTGCCACCGGCGACTACGATGCCATCATCATCGGTCACAGCCAGTTTGAAAAGATCCCCATGTCTGTAGAACGGCAGAAAGCAATCCTACAGCAGCAGATCGACGAGGTTATGTTAGGCATTGCCCAAGCCAAGCGGGATCGGGCAGAGAATTTCACTGTCAAGCAGATGGAGAAAACCCGCAAGGGACTGCAGGCAAAGCTGGAAAAGCTGAACGATCAGACCCGAAAGGATGACCTTGTTACCTTCGAGGAATTGGGCGTAGACCGTATCTTTGTGGACGAGGCCCACTACTACAAGAACCTCGCTGCATATTCCAAAATGCGGAATGTGGGCGGCATTTCTCAGACGGAAGCGCAAAAATCCAGCGACCTCTATATGAAGTGCCGCTACCTGGACGAGATCACTGGAGGCCGGGGCATTATCTTTGCTACCGGCACTCCCATTTCCAACTCCATGGTTGAGATGTACACCATGCAGAAGTATCTTCAGTATAACACACTGAAAGAAAATGACCTCTTGCACTTCGATGCCTGGGCATCCAATTTCGGTGAAACCGTTACTGCCATTGAGCTTGCCCCCGAAGGTTCCGGTTATCGGGCAAAGACCCGGTTCTCCCGGTTCTATAATCTCCCGGAACTGATGGCAATGTTCAAAGAAGTGGCTGACATCCAGACTGGAGATATGCTGAAGCTGCCTGTTCCAACTCCCATTCCTCACCCTGTTGTGCTGAAACCCTCACCGCAGCAGAAGGAAATGGTCGCGGCGCTGTCTGAACGGGCAGAGAAAGTCCGGAACAGAATGGTTGACTCTTCTGTGGATAATATGCTGCTGATTACCAACGATGGCAGAAAGCTGGCGTTGGATCAGCGGCTTATGAATCCTATGCTGGGTGACAGCGAAACAAGTAAATCCAACGCCTGCGCCAATGCCGTGTATGACATTTGGTTGAAGCATTCCGACACAGCCTCCACACAGCTTGTATTCTGCGATCTGTCTACGCCTACGAAAACCATTGATATGAAAATGCAGGACGGCGTGGCAGTGATGAGCGACTTCCAGAATATTTATGACGATCTGAAAAAGAAACTCATTGCCAAGGGCATTCCGGAGGAACAGATTGCCTTTATCCATGATGCAAACACCGAAGCGCAGAAGAAGGAACTGTTCGGTAAAGTCCGTTCCGGTCAAGTCCGTGTTTTGCTTGGTTCTACGCAAAAGATGGGTGCCGGTACGAATGTGCAGCAGCGGCTTATCGCCTTGCACCATTTGGATTGTCCGTGGCGACCCAGTGACCTGCAGCAGCGGGAAGGCCGTATTGTCCGTCAAGGCAATATGCACGACGAGGTGGACATTTACACCTATGTCACTGAGAACACCTTCGACAGCTATCTGTATCAGCTGGTGGAATCCAAGCAGAAGTTTATCGGTCAGATTATGACCTCCAAATCTCCCGTGAGATCTGCAGAGGACATTGACGAAACCGCATTGTCCTACGCCGAAATCAAGGCACTGTGTACCGGCAATCCTTACATCAAGGAGAAGATGGACCTGGATATTGATGTGCAGAGGTTAAGGCTTATGAAAGCCTCCCATCTGAGCCAGAGGTACGCATTGGAGGATAAGATCATTAAGGAGTTCCCCCAGCAGATTGCCAGCTTTGAGCAGATGATAGCCGGTTTGAAAGCTGACATGGCCCGTGTGAAAGAGCATACCCACCCCAACGAGGATGGGTTCTCTCCCATGGTGATTGAAAATGTCTGCCACAGCAGCAAGAAAGCAGCCGGTTCCGCTATTTTGGAAGTGTGCCACAATATGACCAGTCCCGATCCCATTCCCCTTGGAATGTATCGGGGTTTTTCTTTGAAGCTGCATTTTGACAGCATGAAACGGGAATTTATCATCACGATGCAGGGAGAACTGAGCTTTCCGGTTGCTTTGGGCACCGATATTTTCGGTAACATTCAGCGACTGGACAATGCCATTGATACCTTCCCCGAAAGGCTGGATAAGTGCATGGCGCAGCTTGACAATGTGCATCAGCAGTTGGAAGCCGCCAAAATCGAAGCGGAAGCACCGTTCCCCCAGGAGGACGAACTGAAAACAAAATCTGCCCGTCTGGATGAACTCAACATCCTGCTTAACTTGGATAAGAAGGAAAATGAGATCGTTGACGGAGATCGTGCTGACGATGATGGTGACAGACCCGCCACCGACAGAGGGGCAAGGTGATGGTATGGATAAGTACAGCATTATCTATGCCGACCCTCCATGGCATTACCGAACCTACTCCGAAAAGGGAAAAGGCCGGTCTGCAGACCAGCATTACCCCACCATGAGCATAGAACAAATCAAGGCGCTGCCGGTGGAAACACTGGCAGCTGATGATTGCGCATTGTTCATGTGGATCACTTTTCCCTGCATGAAGGAAGCCTTTGAAGTGTTGGAAGCGTGGGGTTTTCAGTACAAGACGGTTGCTTTTGTCTGGGTCAAGCAGAACAGGGTCAGAGACAGTCTGTTTTGGGGCATGGGGTATTGGACCCGATCCAACGCGGAAATCTGTGTGTTGGCGACGAAAGGACACCCCAAGCGGGTGTCCAATTCCGTCCATCAAGTCGTTGTTTCCCATATTGAGCGCCATAGTAAGAAACCGGACGAAGCCAGAGAGCGCATTGTTCAGCTGATGGGCGATCTGCCCCGCATTGAACTCTTTGCAAGGCAGACAACCGATGGATGGGATGTCTGGGGTAACGAAGTAGACTCCAGCATCCACATGAATACTGACTGAGAAAGGAATTGCTATGACTAACGAACAGCTTAACACACAGCTTTACTGGAAACTGCACAGAGAGCATGAGGCATATAAGAACTGGCTTATGACCCAACCTCCCAGTGTCATTCTCGATAATGCCTATAAATATGCCATGATGGAAGATGTGCTTATGACCTTTGAAAACAACAATCTTCCCGATGCACATGCAAAAGCCTTGCTGAAAGGCAAAGGACATTTGCGTGGGATTATGGAAAAATGGGAGGATGATGGCACCGGGCACATGGACAGCATGTGGGAAAAAGCACAGAAGTATGCCGAAGAAATGGCAGAAAAACAAGCCAGAATCAAGGACAGAGGGCGGTGATGGAATGGCTTATGCCTCAAAAGAAGACATCGCAAAGGCAAAGGAGATAGATCTGCTGACCTATCTGCGGAACTATGAGCCGGGAGAACTTGTTAAGGTTGCCAACGGCACCTACTGCACCCGTGAGCATGACAGCTTGAAGATCAGCAACGGCAAGTGGTACTGGTTTTCCCGAAAGATCGGCAGTTCTACTGCCCTGGACTACCTTATCCATGTGAAAGGTTACTCCCTTCCTGCGGCTGTAGAAACCATTTTAGGCCGGTCTTTGGAGAAACCCCCAGTGTCCTATAAGCAACCGGATCGGTCCAGTAAAATCCTTCGGCTGCCTCCCAGGAATGAGAATCCGAGGAAGGTAACAGCATATCTCCGGTCACGGGGAATCCACCCGGCGATCATCGACTTCTGCTATCGTAATAATCTGCTCTACGAGGGGATGCCCTATCACAATGCCGTGTTTATCGGCTATGACGAAAAGAGTATTCCCCGTTATGCTGCCCTGCGTGGTACTGCAAGTAAGTACAAAGGCGAAGCAACCGGCAGCGACAAGCAATATTCGTTCAATATCCCAGCAGAAAAAGAGTCCACCACACTACACCTCTTTGAAGCTGCCATAGATCTGCTCAGTTATGCCACTATGGAGTACCGGGCAGGCAGGGATTGGCACAAGGATCATCTGCTGTCGCTTGCCGGTGTTTTTATTACCAAACGCGAGGATGTGGTGCCGGTTGCTTTGGAGAGATACCTGAAGGTACATCCGGAAATCGACACCATCATTCTGCATTTGGACAGGGATGCCATTGGCAGAGGTGCCACACAGGGCATCATCAACGGACTTGGCAAACAATACGCCATCCGGGATGAGCTGCCCGAATATGGAAACGACATGAATGACACCCTACGATACCAACTAATGATGAAGGAGGCTCATGCGAGATGAGTAACAACGAAAAGGCGACGGTGCTTCTCTTTGAACCTGGGAAGTACCCCAAGACCGTCACTATTGATGCGATCCCCTCCGGATTGCACAAGGCAATCGGCGGCGAGTTCAACATTATCTATCCCTTCGGCAACGACATCTGTGTTGTCTGCCGTGCGGATTTGGAGGCACCCGGTTTGCAAATCAACCGAGCGCTACGGTCTGCGGATAAGCGGACCGAAATGACCTATGGGCAGCTGACCTCCGCTTTCTACGAACAGGAAAGCAAAATGGAGGATAAGCACCTGCTTGGTCATGTGGTATTCACCCAGGACAGCTTCACAAAACCTTATTCTGAAGCATCCCGCACCTATGTAATTTCCAGCGACAACAAAGCGTTCATCCCTGGAATGGGCGGTTATTCCATTTATGGTTCCTCCCTGGATGGTACGGATGTATGTGTTCGTTTGGAAGGATACATGGCAGCGGAGAAAGGAGGAAAGGACGGTTGGAAGATCGAGAAGTGCTATTTGGTAGAACCCGGTAAGGAGATCCAGTTGATTATGCGTGGTCCCTTCCTTATTTGCGATGGAAGCGACCAGCGAATTAAAAGCCTTTCCGAGATTGACCGGCACATGCTCCACGACAAGTATTACCACCCGGAGCGCATCCAAGAAAAGGCCGGGTATATCGAAGTCGAAACCTACCGTCCCAAGCAGAGAGGGCATGAAAGATAACACCTACAACGCATCTTCCAAGCAGGACTATACCCAGCTGATCGAGAACCAGCGCAAGCTGGCTGAGTACATCAAAACCTCCCTTTGGGATGAAGAAATGAATCGCAGACGGGAGTATTGGCTGTGGGAACGCAGCGGCATTCACCCCAAGAAACCCCAACACTACTACAGATGACAAAGGAGATTTTACCATGAAGAAGTTTGAAATTGAAATGGACATCCACTTTACCAAGACCCTCCACATTGAGGCACCCAACGAGGACGCGGCAACCGTGCTGGCAGAAACTATGCTGCTGTGTACTGATGCTCTGCCTCTGACCGATGCCGACATGGTTGGTCTGATCACTACCGCAACCGAGCTGGGTAAGAACCCCATCCACAAAGCTGCACCTGCAGATGAAGAGGATGAGGAAGATGACGATGACTTCTGCTGCGGCGACTGCACTATCTGCGGTATGTGCGACGAGGATGAAGATGATGCCGCAGAAGATGAAGAAGAACGCATCGACGAACTGGTTCACAAGCTGATGGAGGCGATTGAAGATGCCACCGATGCTATGGGCAGCGCCATTGCAGTGGCAGATGCCTTGAAGAAAATCACCGGCGAGGACATTTTCAGCCAGATGATGAAGTAAGCACAGCTGCGCCTGCTATGTGCCATTCTGGCACATAGTGTGGCTTACCTTGTATCTCATGTGCCAAAATAACCGGATTTGGCTCAAAGTCACCGCACGGAAAGGAAGGTGTATTTGTGGTGATGAAAGGATGTACTTTTGGACAGCGCCTGCGTATTCTGCGAAAGCATAGAGGTCTGACACAACGGGAGTTGGGACTTAAAATGGGTTTTCCTTCCCCCTCTGCGGAGATCCGGATTGCCCAGTATGAATGCTCCCGACGCTATCCCAAGCAATCGGTAATTGAACAGTTTGCGAAGGTTCTCCATATTGATTCTGCAGCACTATTATCCAATGCCGTTGGTAACGAAGATGACCTCTTACAGAGCTTGTTCTGGACGGAGGAAATCGCCGGAATCGAAGCGGTTGAAGCTTGCCTCCAATACTGGCGGCAGTTGAGAGAACTGCGGGACTACGGTGCCTTGACCCCGGAACAGTACCTAGAGTTGAAGGTCACAGATCCGCACATCTTTCTTCAGTAAGTATGGAGTCCATCCACAGACGAACCCAGAGGCCAGGGGTAGTATACCCATGGCATTACCTTTACAAGCAACGGATCTGTCCGTACAGATCCAGCTTGTCCGGGGTTTGGCACCCCTGATACCCCGCTAATTCCCAGAATGAATCTATTCAGAAAGGAGGCCAGCCATGGCAGAGCGCACCCGGCGTTGCGAGATCCGCTTCACAGAAAGCGAGTATCACAACCTTATGGCAAAGGCAGAAAAAGCCGGTATTTCCGTCAGCGCACTCATTCGAAAATCCGTTGATGATTGCGAAGTGAAAGCTGCTCCGCCTGCCGATCTGCACAAGCTGATTTGGGAGATTCGCCGTGTCGGTAACAACATAGATCAGATTTTGATGATTGCCAATGCAAAAGGTCTACTGGATGTTCCCCAACTTCGCAAAGCTATGGCAGACCTTCGGGAAACAGAAAAGATGATTGCTGACACCTACAGTGTTGTTCCTGTACCCCGGCGGAAGAAACCCCAAAAGTCATAGTTTGATAGAAAGGAGATCATTTGGCAGTCACATCAATTTGGCCCATCACGGGCAACCCAGATGGTGTAATCGAATATGCCATCAACCCCGAAAAAACTTCCGAGGAAAGTCGGGAGGAAACTGCTGCGCTCCATGCCATCGACAATGTTGTGGAGTACACAGCAGACGATCTAAAAACCGAAAAGCGAATGTATGTGTCCAGTGTGAACTGCCAAATTCCTTTTGCCAAGGAACAGTTCATGGAAACCAAACGCCGCTTTGGAAAGATGGATGGCCGTACCTGTTACCACGGCTACCAGTCCTTCCGGGCCGGTGAAGTGGACGCGGATACGGCACACAGGATTGGTGTGGAATTGGCAAAAGAATTATGGGGAGATCGGTTCGAGGTAGTAGTTGCCACCCACTTGAACACAGACCATTACCACAATCATTTTGTCATCAATTCTGTTTCTTCTGTGGATGGCAGAAAGTTCAGCAACCGCAAACCGGACTATGCCCGAATGCGGGAAGTGTCAGACCGGCTATGTAAAGAGCATCATCTGTCTGTCATAAAGGACCCCCAATGGAACGGCAAGAGCT
>JAGBEM010000243.1 GCA_017936985.1 Oscillospiraceae bacterium | reverse complement strand
TTTTTGATTTGGCACCAGAGAACAAAGATATTGCGGATATTCTCCTCAAGGTGACTACGCTTAATCAGTTTTACAGCACCAACATCTTCTCTATTTATCCTGTTGCCGAACATATTAAGGCTTTAGATATTGATATGCGCTTGAAGGCAGGCGACGAGTCGCTTGTTGATGATATAAAGATAGTAGAGTTCAATGGAAAGAAAAAGAGCCTGTATTCCTTTGCCAGCAAATACTGTAGTCACCACAACCCTGATGCATACCCGATTTATGATAGCTATGTAGATGAGGTGCTTCGGTATTTCCGTAACACCGACTGTTTTACCAGTTTCCGCACAGAAGAATTAAAGGATTACAAGAGATTCAAAGAGATACTGATGGCCTTCCGAACCTATTACGGCTTAGAGCAGTTTTCTCTGAAAGAAATTGATAAATACTTATGGCAGTTTGGAAAAGAGTATTTTCCTAAAAAGTACTATAGTAGAGCACAGAAGGAGAAAAAGTGAGTTTCTCCTTAACGATCCCACTTCCTTGGTTAATGCTATGAAAAATATAAATGAAAACCCCGCTATGTACTGCTGTTGCAGCGACTAACATGTGAAAGGAAGAAAAGCGATGGCAATACTCTACTTCTCTGATGTTCTCAAGAAGGTGGGATTGGAACCGGCAAAGGTAAAGCTGATTCGCCATGCATTAACGGATAAAGGCTTTAAGTCCTGCTATGACAAAAACATGGTACTGGAATACACCCGCCATCAAAAAAGCGGTTTTAGCAAGAACTATGATTATTGGTGTGTGTTTATCAGCGGCAAGGGAACGCTTGCAAAGCTATTTGCGTGCTATAAGGTTGGAAACTCGGTTCCAGATACACCGGATGCTATGCCAAAAGGCTTCCCGCATCCGGAATGGTTCCAGGGCGAAAACGCTTATTTTGATTTGGAACATATTGATTTACTGAAGGACTATGAAGGCAGATTGATGATTGATTGGGGAAACTCTGCCCGTATGTGGCATCAAAAGGGGACTACCGAAAAGCCAATCGTAGCGATTCAGGCGGACGAAAAGGAGGTGTTTTCCGGATTTGAGAATTTGATACTTACATACGATGAGTTGAAAAGAATCATTGATAACCAAGAAACGTTTGAGGCTTGGTACACTGCCATGTCTGCTGTGAGCGCAGTCTATTTGATCGCTGACCGCAAAGAGGGAACGCAATATGTCGGTTCAGCCTACGGAAAGGACGGCCTTTGGGGCCGATGGGCGGAGTATATTGCAACGGGGGGCCATGGAGACAACAAAAAGATGTATCAGGCCATGAAAGAGAATCCTCAGCGCTGCCACGATTTGCAGTTCTCTGTCCTGCAAATTTTATCCAAATCACTGTCGGAGGATGAGATTATCAAGGCAGAGACCTTGTGGAAGAATAAACTGCTGACAAAAGAACACGGCTGGAATGATAACTGATGAGAAAACAAATGGCTAAAGAGAATATGGCGTCGATCGACTGGTTCATCGGATTGCTGGAGGAAATAGAGGCATCCCCGGAAAAACAGGAATGGTGCAGAGCCTATTCCGTTTATACCTCCAATCTGGGGCAGGAAGAGCTGCTCCATGATTTAAATGTCTTTGTGAAGCGGGCATATGAGAACGGGTTGGTCATTTCAAACTACCAAGAGGTTCTTCGGAGATGGCAACTTGATGAGCGGAGTATTGCAGACGCTAACTCTGTATGGCTGGAGACGCAACCCTATTTATGTGTATTAGCCTGTATCGCCTGGCACTTTCGCAGAGACCATTTTTGTGAAGGGTCACTTATTAATCAAAGCATAGCGGACGGGATTATGCTGCGACTGTTTCAACGTCTGAAGCTGGTTTGTCCCACGTTGTCTCCCCCCACCACTTTGCAGAGCCTCTACTGCTGCGAGTGCGAAAACATTCCGGAAAAAGCAGGCGTCTACTGGGTGCTTCGTCCTGCAGGGATGCCGATCCGCTTTACAGAGCAGATATATAATCGCTCCGCGCTGCTCTATTCAGCGGAACTGCTTTCAAACAAATACTTAAACTGCGAAAATCAAGAAGTCCTATATATTGGAAAAGCAGATGGAAAGAAGGGACTGCGTCAGCGCCTAAAGCAGTATATGAATTACGGTTGGAATAACGCGACAAACCATAAGGGTGGTCGGGCCATCTGGCAGATCAAGGATGCCGGTTTGCTGTTGCTGGCATATGAAGAATGTGAAGATGCCAGAGCCCGGGAAAAACAGCTTTTGGCAGACTATAAAGCAGAGAATGGAAGCTATCCCCTTGCAAACTGGCGGGGATAAGCGGCGGTCATAGCACAGGAGGACAGATATGGTTCGTGAAATATGCAAAGACGAGGCTTTTCTCGTCCAGAAGGCGGAGCCCGCCACGGCAGACGATCTGGTCGTGGCGCAGGATCTGCTGGATACATTGGTCGCCCATAAGGATGGCTGTGTGGGCATGGCAGCGAATATGATAGGCGCCAACAAACGCATTATCGCCTTTGACAACGAGGGTGCATACATGGTCATGTTCAATCCCGTCATCGTCAAACAGTCCGGGATCTATGAGGCCGAGGAGGGCTGTCTGTCCCTCACCGGTACACGGAAGACAAAGCGTTTCCAGACCATCAAGGTGCAATGGCAGAACGAGAAATTCCAGACACGGCTCAAGACCTTCACCGGCTGGACAGCGGAGATCATTCAACACGAGATCGACCACTGCGAAGGGATTATCATATGAAGAAAAGGACAAGGATCATCCTGTCCGTGTGTCTGGCAGTCCTTCTCCTCATCGGGATTGGTGGCTATGCCTATGTGTCCGATTATTACCATGCCGATGAGACAGCATTGGAAGCTGTGTCCTATCAGACGGACAGTGTGCAGGCGGAGCAGGATGGGAATGTGACCTGGTTTGTCCCGGAAAATCCCGTAGCAGGACTGATTTTCTACCCTGGTGGTAAGGTGGAGAATACGGCCTATGCGCCCCTGATGCGCGCCTGTGCGGAAAATGGTATTCTCTGTGCGCTGGTGCGGATGCCTGGCAATCTGGCTGTCCTGGATGCTAACGCTGCGGACGGACTCCAACAAGAACATCCGGAGATCACCACCTGGTACATAGCCGGACACTCTCTGGGCGGTGCTATGGCAGCAAACTATGCCGCAGCCCATGCCGAGGACTACGACGGACTTATTCTGTTGGCAGCTTATTCCACAAAAGATCTCACGGACACACCACTCCGGGTACTCTCTGTCTATGGCTCGGAGGACGGGGTGATGAACCGAGAATCCTATGAAAAGAATCGGTCAAATCTCCCCGCAGATACCACAGAAGTCGTTCTGGACGGCGGCTGCCATGCCCAGTTTGGTAGCTATGGCCCGCAGGATGGCGACGGAATCCCCACCATTTCGGGCGAGGAACAGGTTCGGCAGACCGCAGAAGCGATTGCGGCTTTCGTCGGACAGTAAGGAGGTCCAGCATGGTACTCTATTTCACAGGTACCGGGAACAGCCGGTACATCGCACAGCGCATTGCCAAAGCCCTCGGCGACGAGCTTCTCAGCATGAACGACCGCATCAAGACGGGCGATCACTCGTCTGTCGAGACTGACAAGCGCCTGGTTATCGTCACGCCCACTTACGCGTGGCGCATTCCGCGCATTGTGCGTGACTGGCTGGTTAAAACGAGCTTTCCGAATGCAAAACAGGCGTGGTTTGTGATGACCTGCGGCAGCGAGATCGGTAATGCCGCCGGGTATAACCAGGCGCTCTGCCGGGAGAAACAGCTCACCTATATGGGCACGGCGCAGATCGTCATGCCTGAAAATTACATTTCCATGTTCAACGCGCCGCGCTCGGAGGAAGCACGGCAAATCGTTGCCAAGGCGGAGCCGGACATTGACCGTGTGATCTCCGCCATTGCGGCGAATCAAGCGTTCCCTCAGCCCCGTAGTAACCTCTACGACCGCTTTATGAGCGGCCCGGTAAATCCAATCTTCTATTCATTCTTCGTCAAAGCAAATGCCTTTGCGGCCAGCGATGCCTGCACCGGCTGCGGTCAGTGTGCC
>JAGBEM010000242.1 GCA_017936985.1 Oscillospiraceae bacterium | reverse complement strand
GGCAAGGGAACAACGGTACATATGCGCCGTAAGATCCAAAGAAGACAATGAGTACCCAAGAGGAATTGATCCGCAGGGCGCAAAACGGGGATAAGGACGCCAGCGAGCAGCTTGTGACGGAAAATGCAGGTCTGGTATGGTCTGTTGCAAGGAGATTTATCGGCAGGGGAGCAGAACCGGATGATCTGTACCAATTGGGGTGCTTAGGGTTTCTGAAAGCGGTCAATGGATTTGATCTGGAATATGGGACCCAGTTTTCCACTTATGCCGTGCCGAAGATCGCCGGTGAAATCCGCAGATTCCTACGCGATGACGGAGCTGTCAAGGTTTCCCGAACCATCAAAGAGCAGTCGGCTGTGATCAAAAATGCCCGAAATCAACTGATGCTGAGTCTCGGCAGAGATCCGACTGTCACAGAGCTTTCTGAGCGGACAGGCTTAACACCGGAGGAGATCGCCGTTGCGGAAACCGCAACAGCAGCTACCGAATCCATCCAAAAACAGACGGGTGAAGACGGATTCAGTCTGGAAAATGTATTGACTGACACGCAGTCCGAAGAGAAAATGGTGGAACGGATCGCGTTAAGTCAGGCTATCGACCGGCTCCCGGAACGGGAAGCCATGGTGATCCGGCTGCGGTACTTCCATGGACTGACCCAGGAACGGACTGCCAAAGTGCTGGCTGTGAGCCAGGTTCAGGTATCCAGGATCGAAAAAAAGGCGTTGGCTTTACTGCGACAGCTGATGCTGTAATTTCAAAATTTTCTCTTTACCTTTTGGGTCAAATGGAGTAAAATGTAGGTATCAAGATAAAGAACAGGTGTCCATATGACCGAACAGTTTGAAACCCGCTTTTTGGAAGCACGGCGCAAATACATTGCTTCTCAGTTTTCCAATCTGAATAATATGCAGCAGCAGGCCGTTCTGACCACAGAAGGGCCTTTGCTGCTTTTGGCCGGTGCAGGCAGCGGTAAGACAACGGTGCTGATCCACAGGATTGCAAATTTGCTGCGCTTTGGCTGTGCCAGCGACAGCTGCGAGATCCCGGATATTGTAACTGAAGAAGATGTTGTATTCCTGGAAAGTCTGGGAGCTGATGCATCTGAATATGATCTGGCCAGAGCGGATTATCTTTGCTCTGTGCGGCCTGTGGCGCCGTGGAGCGTTATCGCTATTACTTTCACAAACAAGGCAGCCAGCGAACTGAAAAGCCGTCTGACGGACATGCTGGGCCCCAGAGGGCAGGATGTATGGGCAATGACCTTCCACTCTGCCTGCTGCCGGATCCTGCGGCGGGATATTGACCGACTGGGCTATGACAGCAGCTTTACCATTTATGACACTGCTGACTCGGAGCGTGTCATGAAGGAAATTATCAAGGACATGGGCCTCGATGACAAGACCTTTCCTGCAAAGTATGTGCTGAGTGTGATCAGCAAGGAAAAGGATAAGATGGTGTCCCCGGAGGATCTTCTGCAGTGGGCGGAGGATAACGGGGAACTGAAGCTGCTACCTATTGCAAAAGCCTACAAGAAGTATCAAAACCGCTTAAAAGAGAACAATGCGCTGGATTTTGACGACATTATCTTAAAAACTGTCGAGCTTTTGCAGCAGTACGAGGATGTTCGCACCTATTATCAGCGGAAGTTCCAGTATGTGTTGGTGGATGAATATCAGGATACCAATAATCTGCAGTATTTGCTGACCTCGCTGCTGGCCGGCGGATACGAAAACATCTGCGTCGTCGGCGATGATGACCAGAGCATTTACCGCTTCCGCGGTGCGACTATCGAAAATATCCTGAACTTTGAAAAACAGTACAAAGGCGCGCGGGTGATCCGTTTAGAGCAGAATTACCGCTCCACACAGTCTATTTTGAACGCGGCTAACGCTGTGATCGCCCACAATTTGGGAAGAAAAGGTAAGCGTCTCTGGACAGCCAACGGTGCCGGTCAGCCGGTGACAGTATATGAGGCTGCTGACGGAGAATCGGAAGCCAGCTTTGTAGCCGGTCAGATCATTTCCAATAAGTCCAAGGGAAAGCAGTTTAAAGATCATGCGATCCTCTATAGGACCAATGCTCAGTCCAATGCGCTGGAATACGCCTTTAAGAAAAACGGCATTCCGTACCGTGTCATCGGCGGTATGCGGTTCTTTGACCGGGCGGAAGTGAAGGATATGCTGGCGTATCTGTGCGTCATCAATAATCGCTCGGATGACCTGCGGCTCAAGCGGATCATCAATAATCCGCCCAGAGGCTTAGGTGAGAAGACCCTGCAGCCTGCTCTGCGACAGGCAGAAGCTGAGGGCATTCCGCTATACAGCATTGTTTCAGATCCATATGCGTATGCACCGCTGGAAAAGTCTGCAGAAAAATTTCTGCGGTTTTCTGCGCTGATCGAAGGTCTGGCACAGCTTCAGGAGGAAGTAACGCTGGATGCCTTTTACGAGGAAGTGATGATCCGCAGCGGCTACATCGATATGCTGCAGAAGAAAGATACTGAGGAGAACAAGACCCGGTTGGAGAACATCCGGGAATTAAAATCCAGTATTCTTTCCTACATGGAAAATGCGGATCAGCCGACTTTGGCTGGATTCCTGGAAGAGATCGCATTGTACACGGACATTGAAGAGTACAACGAAGGGGACGATGCGGTGGTCATGATGACCATGCATTCCAGCAAGGGCCTGGAATTTCCCAATGTTTTTTTGGTTGGTTTTGAAGACGGACTGTTTCCTGGTATGCGCACCATTGGTGATGCCCAGGAAATGGAAGAAGAGCGGCGGCTTTGCTATGTGGCCATCACCCGGGCGAAAGAAAACTTAACGATCAGTTACGCCCGGCAGAGAATGCTGTACGGCAGAACAAACGCAGCCATGCAAAGCCGTTTTTTGAAAGAGCTGCCGGAAAGCGATATCGTTCGCAAGGGTGGCTACACATCGCCTGCAAGGGCAAATACTTACGGTGGCAGCCAAAACCGGTACGGCGGTTGGAATGGGGAAAGCTATGGCACATACCGCCAACCCGGGCGAACCACTTTCTCCAGCACACCAAGCAATACAGCAAAGGCACCGATTCTTGAATTGAACAAGGGCGATATGATCCAGCACACGGCATTTGGCAGAGGCCTGGTGCTGACCGTCGTAAAAATGGGTGGAGATGCGCTTCTTGAGATCGCATTTGACCAGATCGGCACAAAAAAGCTGATGGCAAAGTCTGCCAGTCCCCATATGAAGAAACTGTAATGGAGCAAGCGCAGAAGGCATAGAATGACTGAGGTGATTTTATGCCCAATGGCATTAAGCGCTTGTTTCGCATTGTTGGGGGCATTATGCTTCTGGCAATTATTCTGTTGATCGCATTTCGGGTGCGATACAATGACACCATCCGGTCTTTATCCCAGACCCAGGTGATCAACTCCACCTCGGATCTGATCAATGATGCCATCGACAGTCAGATCGAGACCGGAAACATCCAGTATGACCGGATCGTTTATTTTGAGAAGGACTTAAATGGTCGGATCACAGCCCTCAAAACCAACATGAGTGAAGTGAACCGTCTCAAAACGGACATACTGAACATTATCAATGATGAGATACTTGCCATGGATACAACGGACCTGGGGATCAGCATTGGCAGTCTGGTTTTGCCGGAATTTTTATCCGGCAGAGGACCGGCTATTCCTGTGCAGATCCTGTCGATCCGCAATTCCGATGGCAGCTTTACAAGCAATTTTACAGAAGCCGGTATCAATCAGACTCTCCATCAGCTGACCATGCAGGTTTGTGTGGATGTGTCTATATTGGTGCTGGGTAAGGCAGAGAGTTTTACGGTAACGAGCCAGGTGGTGGTTGCGGAAACCATTATCGTAGGACAGGTGCCGGACACATTTTTCCAAACCGGAGGATGACATGGAAGCGAAAGAGAGAATCGCAGAACTTACAAAGATCCTGCAGGAAGCAAATTTTAAATACTATGTTCAGGATAACCCTACATTGCCGGACTTTGAATATGACAGGCTACTGCGGGAACTGGAAGATCTGGAAAAGGAACACCCGGAGCTTGTTTTGCCGGATTCACCCACACAGCGTGTAGGCGGTGCTGCACTGAGTAAGTTTGAAAAGGTGGAGCATCCGGTTCCGCTGATGAGCCTACAGGATGTCTTTTCCGAGGAAGAATTGGATGAGTTTCTTACCAAAACACTGGAAAACTACCCGGATGCGGCATTTTCGGTGGAACCGAAGATCGACGGACTTTCTGTTGCGCTGGAATATGAAAACGGCAGATTCATCCGCGGCGCTACCCGTGGTGACGGTGTGGTAGGTGAGGATGTAACGGAAAATCTGAAGACGATCCACTCGATCCCCATGACCCTGGAGGGCGCACCGGAGCGGCTTATCGTCCGGGGCGAGGTATTTATGCCGAAGTCGGTGTTTCACAGGCTGAACGAGGAGCGGGAGCTGAACGCCCAACCTCTCTTCGCCAATCCCAGAAACGCAGCCGCCGGCTC
>JAGBEM010000241.1 GCA_017936985.1 Oscillospiraceae bacterium | reverse complement strand
GTCTGCTCCTCCCAAATACTGCAATCAGCCGGGCCAAGACCGGATGTTGTGATGTTATTCAGGACATAATCTGCGCTACGGCGATAGGCAGGCCAGATATTATTAAGGAAGTTTACCTTTGCCTGTCCGGTAAGCTGCTCATAATGCCTATAAGCACCTACCAGGAACATGCCAATAGAGTCAAATTCTGGCTCCACAAACGAGACTGGTCCATTATCCCAGATCCAGTAACAAGTCCAGAAAGTACCGGGCTTTTTCCAACTTCCCTCATCCTCTGCGATCTGACGGTCTGCAAGCCTATACCAGTAATTCTCAGCTTCCTGCAAATGCCCAGTTGCGTCAAGTCCCATTGCAGTCACCGCAGAGTCCCTGGCCCAAACCTTATACGAATAGGCCGAAGGGTTCGTGGTGGCCGGAAATGCGGCAAACTTTACATTTCCAGCATCATCAGTTCCCGGAACAATGGATTGCTTCATGAAAACCGAGATACTCTTGTATGCATCATTGAGTTCTCCATCATTCAAGGCCAGTTGATTGCCCTGATTCAGCCACGCCGTATATTCGTTGCGTGTCAGGTTCAGCCACTGAGCGCCGGATTTGCTTTTGACCTTTGCAGTTACAGCCTCCAGTTCATCGGCAGATCCAGCCACCGCAACGTAAAAATAGATACTTTTTGATTCGCCGGGTGCCAGAGTAATATTGGCCGAATAACCGGTGGAAACATCCTGACAAGTTACGGAGCCATTCATATTAAGGCTTCCATCTGCATTGAACGTATGCCACGGCGAACATGCTGCCACAGAGGGAGAAGAAACCTCATCGTTTGCAACCTGATAGGTGTATGTTCCAGTGCCGGGCAAAATTCCATGTACCACATACGGCAGTCCAGCTGCCGACATATTGATCTCAATCCGGTCACCGGCCGCGATATAGTTGGCAGAGATCGAATTGTCTGCTGTGTTGTTTACGTGCAGCATATCAAGCACATCAATCGACCTGCTTGATTCCGAAGGATTTGTGAGCTCATATTGAACAACGATAAATTGCTCATTCGGAACCACGGCATACCGCTTTGTGAACTCGATCGGCATGGATGCCCCATCATAGCTGCTATATTGATTGACCAAAATGCCACCAGCATCAAAATATCCAGAGGACGAATACTTTGACCCCAAGGTATAAGCCGTTCCAGAGTCATGATCTCTCAGGAATGTTGAGTAATTCTTAATCAGGTTTGTGTTGTAATTCCCTGTACTTGTACCATCGTAGTACCGGAGTTCATAAAGTCCAGGGCCATCAGAATTTACTGCGGTTGCCTGGTTTACAACGGTGTCTTGCCAAATGGAAACCAGGTTCTTCCAGTTGTTCATATAGAGACTGCGAGCGCTTTCTTTTAGTGGTTCAACCTGCATGTAATCTAAGTTGATCGCGCCATATTCGTAGTCTCCATAGTAAACGACAATTGTATGAACGCCCGCATCCAAAGTCACGCCAACTTCAGCATTGCCCCAGTCATCCCAATTGGAGCGGGCAACGAAATACGCCTTATTTGCATACTTACCATCCACTATGATGGAACGTGCCGCCTCATTGTCGGATCCGTTGGCATATCTGAAACGCAAAGTGTACACATCATCAGCCGGAACATTGACCGTAAATCCAACGCTGTCTCCCTTAGTCTCAAAGGCATCCACAAATCCGGAGCCAGAGTACCCGGGATGGTTTGTATTAACGGAAACATTGGTTTTCAAAGCATCCTCAGCTTCATGAATGCTAAGTCCAGAGGTGTTAGATCTCCGAATGTACACCATATCCCAATACTCCAAAGAGGGAACGGTAAAAACAATATAGCTTCCATTCGAATCAATACCTGTGGTGTACTGAAGTTCCTGCGATTCGCAATTCAGGAAATCAGGCGAAGCGAGATATACCCCGTCAACGGTCGCATTTTCCCCAATGTAATATTTAACATTGAGATTTGCCTTTTTGATGGGGGCGGAGGTAGGATTGCGCCACTCGGTATCATTTTCGCCGGTTAGGTTGATAAGGTGCAGAACATTATACTCGTCTGTCTGTCGAGCAATATACCATATTTTCCCCGGCTCACCCGATCCGCTGACACTCTCCCCAGCAATAGACAAGTACTGAGTTCCGGTATCAGTATAGGCAATGTCAGAATCGTACAGCAAATTCTCATACGCAGTAATAAAATCATAATGATTTTTCATGGCATCCTGCAAGTCACTTCGCATAGACTTGGCGTTCATCGGATAATACTCGTGGGAGAGCATGGTAGCTTGACCTTCTCCGGCTCCAAGCTCAATATGGAACGCACCGCTCGCCGCAAATGCTGCATTAGCCAGTCGAACAGAGGGGGCGTTAAACGTACCCAGTGTAAGGCTGTCCAGGTTAATTGCCCCGGTACATCCCGCATCATAGGACAACTTTACAGTGTGCGTTCCTGCGGTTAAGTATGTATAGCAGTTTGCGTTATGGGCCCATTCATCCCAGGATCCCATGGATCCGCAAGAAACCCGGTCAATAACCTGGCCATCTACATATACGTTTCTGGTTGCCGCAGCTCCAGTCGAGTTGGCATATCGGAAAACAAAAGAGTATAGCCCGCTTTCCGACGCTGTAATGGTAAAGGTAACCGAATCTCCAACGGCATCAAATCCATCGACAAAACCGCTCCCAGTATAGCCGGTATGATCGGTATTGACGGAAACGCCGTTAAGCTGCGCCTCTTCCGCCTCATATATTTCACCGCAATTGTCCTTGTAGTTCATATATGCGGCAAGAACCAGTGCCTTACCATTACTCATTGTCCGCAGCTGCTCGATATAGTTTTTCATATCATTGTAACTATTCGAAAGCCACCATATTTCGCTGAAGTTAAAATCGGTATTGGCTTTATCTGCCACATCCTTCATTGCCCAGCCGTTTACCGTACCATCGACAATATTAAATGTAACGGTATTCCTTGTGCTGCTGTTCTTATCCAGGGCATCTTTTGCCGCGTTAACAAAGGAAGAAAAGGTGTCCTCCAAATAGACCTTTTGGCCTCGGTAATCATAAACGTTGTTTCGCTGACCCATTTGATCGATTTGAAGGCCGTCAAAGTGGAACGTATTGATAGCATCAAGATATTGAGTGGTCATTTTTTCCTGCCACTCTTTGTTTTCCGGATTGAAGAGCCACAAATATGTCGCCCCATCCCCGAAATCTACATTGAGCTGGGAAGCATGATTCAAGTCTGTAAAAAGACCTGCCGCAGGATCAATGTTATGCTCTGTATAGCCTTCCCTTGCAGCATATGACATAACATAGGCCATAGCAGATCCATTGTAACTATGGATCGCATCGATGTAATCCGAAATAGTCTCTGTAGAAATCTCCCGGCCAAACAAATCTGTCCAGGTTGGAGTAACCGTTCCGTTTTCCCGTTCGATCAGATCCTCATGCCTCCACATCCAGTCATACAACTGATATGCGTTGATATGATATTCTTTTGCCAATTCTTCAATCATCGCATTAGTCTCGGCTTGAGTTTGCCCTGCCGGAAAATTCGCGACATACCCATATCGAGGATACACCGTAAAATCTGATGAGCAATCCAACGCCGTGGTTGCTGCTGAGGATTCGTCAATATAGGCCTTAACAAGATAACCGGTAAAGTCATCTTGAGGAACGGTCCACTGCATATTTACCGTGGATTGGCTGTTTCCTTCAACTGAAATTATGCTGGAAAGCAATGCGACATCATTTTCCAGGTGAAAGATTTTAATATACAGGGGTCCATTCCATGTGGTACTACTATTGTTATCAAGAGAGATGCTGAATATAGCTGTCTCCCCAGGAGCATACATAGCTTTGTCTGACACAATGCCTACGACTTCCGGTGAATTGGTTGTTTCATTTGAAACAGCCGCGGCACTCACGGAAAACAGATTAAATCCCATCGCAGCACAAAGCAATAGAGCCAGAACACTTTTTAGCATGTGCCTTTTTCTCATGGTAATTCTTCCTTTCTTGATATTATTGAAATATGTGTATGCATTATACCATATTTTTTGAATTTAACCCCACTCCTTTCTTATCAATCTAATTCTTATCTTCCAAGCACCTCCTCTACCGCATTTTCATGTTTATAAAACGTGTATCTTGCATCAATGTTTTGGGAATACTACCCAACTTTCACATTGAAATAATAACTTCTTTTGTGCGTTTTGAAAATGAACAATAGCGACCATATTTGTATTATAGCGACTTTTTTCTGCACTCAAATTATCCGCCAATAAAATATCTATTCTCTATCGCACAAAAATCCTAATTAGTAAATTCAATAGTATATGCAAAAATACTAAGCATAAGTGTAGGGCAAGTCGATATAATGCAAATAAACGTGCACAAAGAATAACTGATTAATGTAGCAAAACGCTTTAATCTACTTTCAAGCGCGTAACCATTATTGAATTATTCATTGTGTGGCAGAAGTGATAAACCTCCAAACTCTTTCGAGTAAAGTTTCCTTTTCTCTGTACTGATCCTCAGATAGAGTGAGTCCTTCAAGGGGGGTCATTGTGAACCTCCCCTTGGTTCACAAAAAGAGCGCACATCCCCCTTGGCGGAGATGTGCGCTCTTTTCAGCTTATTGTACTATATAAAGATTAGAGGTACTGCTTCCATTGGGGCGGTGGCGTTCCTCCTTGATGAGATAACCCTTGGCAGTTAGCTCATTCAATGCCCGCTTCACGGTGCTGCGGGAGAGGTGCAGATCTGCGGCGATTCTGTTGATCCCCGGCCAACAGCTCCCTGTGGAGCCGGATCGGTCACGCAGGTACATATAGACCGCCCTTGCCCGGTGGGGAAGATCCTCATCAGCATAAATTGTTCCAAAGTAGCTCATATTGCTCTCCTTATACCTTTACATGGCGCTGGTTACGGCTACGGTCAAGAGAGGGCGTATGTGCCAGTCCTCCCTTGGCGGAGGGTGTATATCCGGCGCTGTCCTCATCGCCCTCTTTTCCAAACTTCTTTAAGATGCTTCGCTCCAGCGTCTGACGGCTGGCATAGACCACCTGCCGCTGAGCACGCTCCGGCACGGCATACGGCTCCTCGAAGGTGATGCCCCAGTCCAGGAACAACCGCAGCCTTGTCCGCATGGGATGGTTCCCAGTTTTCATGACGATGAATTCGCCTTTAGGAATGGATTTCAGCTCATCGGGGGTGAGCAACGGACGCTCTATCATCTGGAGTGTCTGGCTGGGGTCATTTTTTCCACGGCTCACATAACCAGACAGCGCCGTGCGGCTGCCCAGAGATTTGGACAGCACCTCGGCGGTCTGAGAGTTCGGGGCGAAGCCGCCAAAGATGGTATCCTGGCAGTTGTCCTGAATGATCTCGCAACCCTCTTTTCCATAGTTCTTTTCAAGCTGCGCAAGGCTCTGGATGATGGGCACCAGCGTCAGTCGCCGGGAGCGTCCTGCACTGAACAGAGGCAGTATCTCAAAGGGTGGCATGGTACCCAGCTCGTCACAGAACAGCACCACGCGGTTTTTCAGCTTGCCTCCGTTTTCATCCGCCACAGAGAACAGCTCACGGGACAGATTCTGGATCATCAACCCCGCCATGAAGTTCTTGGTGGTATCCTCCTCGGGCAAGATGAGGAAGATGGCAGACTTCTCCGAGGCGAACTTCTCGGCGTCGATGGCACTGTCAAAACACAGAACCTGCTCCAGCTCAGAATCGAGGAAAGCGTTGAGCCGGGACAGCACTGTGGACATGACCGACGCCATTGCCTGTTCCGCGGAGTTAAGGGCGGCTCCGGCAAGCCACCGGGCCTTATGCTCTGAGGGCAGCTTGTTCATGAGAAGCTGGAAGCGGCTCTTTCCCTTGATGCCAGAAGGTTCCAGCAGATCCTGCACCAGCTTGAACACACTGACGATGTGCCGGCATTCGATAGGCTCCTCCTGTGTGGGCGGCAGAAACTCGGCAAGGAGCAGGATAGTTGCCGTGAGCAGCCCTTCCGCCGCATCGTAGAAAAAGGAGTTTTGCCCATAGTTGGAGGTGTCACCCTCTGGATTGACAATCGTCTTGGCGAGGATCTTGGCATACTTTTCCGCCTTGGCTTTGGCGGCGAGGTTGTCAGGCTCCTCTCTGGCGATATCCATATAGCGGTTGACCAGCGTCAGCAGGTTATTGCCGTCCGAACGGGTGGGGTTTCGCAGATCGATCACCGACACATTGTAGCCGTAGTATTTCTTCGCTATCGTGCCATAGTTTCGGGCCAGATCGCCCTTGGTGTCCAGTGCCAGGAAGCTCATGCCGCTGGCGCAGGCATACTCCAGATTGGGGTACAAAAAGAATGCGGTTTTTCCCACACCGCTGGCACCAATCATCAGGCAGTGAATATCATCGTTGTCCACCAGTGCCGTGACATGGTTTTTGCCGCCTGTGCTGCCGAGAATGAGCCCCTGCTCCTTGGGGCGGTCATGCCCATGCCGCCAGCCATTGACATCAAATGGGATATGGGCGTAGGTTTCCTTGATTTCTTTGTCCGTTGCCCAGCGAGCCGTCCCGTGCTGGCCGTCACCCACGGTGCGGGACTTGATGCCATCGAGGGTGTAGTGGTGGGACAGCAGGGACAGCCCGCCGATGATGATAAACATGGCTGCTCCCGCCGCAATCAGTATCCAGACATTTGACAATGCATCTGCACCTCCTTCTGTTCGTATTCTGAAACGAGATCCTCGTTCCAGTCTTTGTTTTCCGGGATCAGCCGTTCTGCGTTGAGTCCCCGGTCGGTTATCAGCTCCGCCATGCGCTGGCTGGCGGCATGGCCCGCCTTATCGTTGTCGAGGCATAAAAAGACCTGCCGCAGTTGCGGCAGGCTGTCAAGCATATTCAGCACAGGGATGGACGAGGTCCCGCAGCAGGCCACATAGCTGTGCCGCTCCCATCCGTCCGGGTTGAGGGTGATATACGAGAGCATATCTATCGGCGCCTCAAAGACAAAGAGCTGCTCGTCCTCTCCGATGTGGTGGAAGCTGTAACGCGGGTCACTGCTATCTACATTGATGCGGAAGGCTTCGCCGTAGCTGTTGGTGCTGCGTTTGTGGGCGTGCCGGGGGACACCGTTTTCATCCGTCCCCACAAATACGCAGTTGTGGTGCTTGGCGTCCTCGTAGAGCAAGCCAGCCTTTACAAAATGAGAGATAACCTCACGGTCAATATGCCGCTGCTTGAGAAGATAGGCATACACACGGCGGCAATCACTATTGATTGGCGGCAACTCAAAGGGCTTCGGCGGTGCTTCCTCCTTCTGCTTCGCGGCAGGGTATTCCACGCCCTGCTCACCGTCCAACAAAAGTGACACCGCTTCCGGGTAGCTGAGGCAGTAAAAACTCTGTACAAATGAAATCGGCCCGCCGCCCTTTTCTGTGGCATGGTCATACCATTCGTTGCCGTCTATGGTGATGCTATGATCGCTCGCCATCCGCTTTTCCTTGCCGGATCGGGTGAGTTTTTCACCGCGCAGACGAAGAAACTCCTCCAAGTCTACGGAGGCGGCTTGATTTTTCTGCTCCTCAGTAAAATGAATGTAGGGCATCTATTACCTCCAAAACAAAGAAGTGGAGTGCCTATCAAGGCACTCCACACAAATAGATAATGGATTCAGTTGTCCTCTCGCCGGTAGTGCGGCTGAGGAATGTAATCGTCTTTCTGATACCTTCGGTACTTTTCCTTCTGCGCCGGGGATGGTTCACTGTTTTCCAACGATGTGGCTGTGTACCGGATCGGTTCATTGCATACGGCATCCAGCAAGATCTTCTCCAGATGTTCATACTCGGAGTTCTGATCCAATGAGGCCATAACAAAAGAGTCTCTCACATAACCCGCACAGGAAGCCATCAGGTCCTGATCCATGTGGTAACCGAAGCTTTCCACAAAGAAGGTCATCATCATAACTACCGTCCGGGTATTGCCCTCCCGGAATGGATGGACTTGCCAGATTCTCGGAAAACACCGGGCCAGTTCGCGGACAAATTCTGTACGGAACAGTTCTTTCCACCTGCGCCTGTGTAGCTCGGCAAAAGCTGTATCCAAATCCCTCGGGATATCCTCATCATTACTGTACCATACGCTCTGGCCCGCCAAAAGCATTTCCCTCTTGGCAATGTTGATGATCCGGTACTGTCCGGCCCAATCATAGATGTCCCCAAACAGATACTGATGGATCGCACACAGTCCTGCCGGTGTGAAGTCATCAAAACCACGCCTGTACAGGATCATCATGCGGGCACGGGAACGCTCTGCTTCTATGGTATCCAGTTCTTTCTCGTCTTTGATCTCCAGCTTGTTCCGTAAAACCGGGACATCATCATATAGGTATATATCCGGCATAGCGGTTACCTCTGGGCAAGGCGCTCCTGCTGGGCGGCCCAAAGAGCCTCCAGCATTTCGTCATCCGTCAGTTCACCGTTGGCCCACTGAATCGAGAGGTCACGGGCATACCCGGACACCGACGCCCCTTCAATTGCATTGACGGCGTCGGCAGTCTTGACTGCCGCGATTCTCTTTTGACGCTCCTGCTCACTCATTCAGATCACCTCGCTGACCTTAGTTTACCACAACCGCAGAGAAAAGGGAAGGACTTTTATCGTGGCGTTTGTAGGTGTTCTTCATGGTCGTCCGGCTTGTGGCCCATCGCCAGACGCTTTTGCATCAGCTTTCGCCGGCGCTTGGAATCAATACGGAGACCGGCAGGGTTGGAGGGCGGCTGGGCATTATCCCGAAAGGTGTTCGCCAGATGGTGAAGCAGACGAGTTGCCGCCAGCAGGACGGATGGGTCACGGAACTGCCCGATGCGTTCCAGAAAGAATTGCGCATAGGGATAGCCCTGCTCAGCGGAGGCGGTCAGCCATTTGCGTGCGGCTTCCTCATCCCTTGGCACATCTCTGCCCATCAGGTAGAGCTTGCCGAGGGCATACTGCGCATATTGATTGCCCAGCTTGGCAGAGGCAGTCAGATACTCTACCGCCCGCTCCACATCCTTGGGGACACCGTCGCCGGAAAGATACAGCTTGCCCATGCGGTAGTGCGCATACTGGTTACCCTGCGCTGCCGCCTTTTCATACCATGACACAGCTTCGCTGATTCGATTCTGCCCTTGCAGGAGCTTGCCGAGGGCATACTGGGAATAGCCCAGCCCTACCTCGGCAGCGCAGCGAAACCATTTCTCCGCCTGCTTTTCATCAGGCGGATCACAGAGTCCATCCCGCCAGACCTTGCCGAGCTGATGCGCAGCCGTGGTGAAGCCATCGTGCCAGAGCCGTTCCAAGGTATCTACCGCACCTCGCTTTTCCTCCAGTGTGAGCGTGTTATTGGTAAGGACCACTTTTGCTTTCCGGTAATCAGCCGCCAGCTCATATAATCGTTTGGTGTTGGAGGCTCTGCCGTCATGGTCATCCTCCTCCGGTTCATCCTGCATATCCTCATCCTCGAAGGTGTGGACACCGAGCCGGATGTTTTCTGCCTCCCGAATGACCATGTTCTTGATCACTCTGAACTCTTTTTGTTGAGAGAGAGGCAGATGCTCACGGGGCTTGGTCTTGTAGTAGCTCTCCAGCTTATCCCGCAGCTCATTCCACACAGAATAGCAGTCTGCCACCGGTTGGACCTTCGCCAGTTCATCCACGATGGCATCCACCTTTTCCTTGATCGGCTTCTTCAGATAGCTGTACACTTTCTTGCCTGCAACGGCTTCCAATTCTTTTGACAGATCCGCCATCATCTGTGCGATGATCGGGCTGTCACAGACAGCACTCTCCATCTGTGCGATCAGTTCCCGCATCACCTGCTGTGCTTTTTCCGTGACCTCTTTATAGGAGAGATCCTTTTCCTTGTACAGCGCATACAACTCATCGCGGAATATTTCATTTGCAACCGCAGAGCGCATAGAAACAATCCCACTTCGGCTGAGATACTCCTGCTTGGGATCATCTGACCAGACCATCATGTGAATATGTGGGTGGTGACCTTCATCGTGGAAAGCGGCATACCAACGGAGGTGTTCTGCTGGTATCCGCATCGCATCCGCCAGAGCTTTCTTCTGAGATAAGATGAGTTGCCGCCAGTTAGATGCGTTGTCATAGCCGAGCCGGGCGGCGTCCTCCCTGCGCAGAGAGTAGATGAATGTCCAGATGCGACCGTCGTGACCGTTCAGCTCCTCTATCGCTGCCGGGAGGGATACCGAGTCGCTGTCACTGAACAGACCATGCTCTCCTTGCCGCTCCACACGGGGGCGGGTGGCAATGTACTTCATGTAGCCGTCTGTTGCCTGCATGGAGTGGGCATTGGCGTCCAATGCCATGGTGATGAAGGCGGAGGCATTGCCGAAGGTAGGTGTGGCTGTGTAGTCCTCATACTCGAACAGTTCCTTTGCATCCGGGAAGTCGCGGAGCAATTCTGCGATGAGCTTCTTCTGATTCTCTGTGGCAGGACCGTTTCCATTGAACTTCTCCACATTCTCACGGGTAGCGATGTACTTCATATAGCCTGCGGCGGTACCGCCACTCTTGATGTAACCGCTCTTTTGTATGAGCTTTGCCACGGCTTACAGCCCCTTCTGGAACTTCAGGATATCCTTGAAGGATATCTCACCGTTAGTGCGCTTGGCATCCTGGACGCAGCGCCCGCGGAGCCTATCCAGAGTAGGTGCATCCACATCCGTATCCGATGCGATGATGTGCATCATCATGGATTCCTCTACTGTCAGCTTGAAGAGTAGCCGCCCGATCCGGTCACCCAGCACACCCAGCTTGGCTTCCAGTGTCTCACTGATCAGGCGCGGGAGATAGGCATTGGCCTTTTGCGCATGCAGGTATCCAGTGTAAAACAGAATTGCCTTCTCAACATACTCGCTTTGGCTGGCACAGTTGTCCTCACGGTAGTGCGCTTCTACCTGTGCTTTTGTTTCGGGAAAAAGCCAAAACGCAGTTTTCCTCTTGTCCTTGAACATCTCTTGACTCACCTCACAATTCAGGTTACGACCCCGCTGCCGTTGCTTGCAAACACGGGGATTTTGGGCTAATCCCTCCGCCCTGCGACCCCGCAGGGGCTGTATGAGGGGCCATTACGACCCCGCTCCAAAAGCCCGGAACTGCCCGCACTGCGGGCAGATGTGAGAGGACCGGGGCGCTTACGACCCCGGTCCTTTC
>JAGBEM010000240.1 GCA_017936985.1 Oscillospiraceae bacterium | reverse complement strand
TAAGATCTCCGCGCTTACCGGCGACCAGGTCACAGTTGGCTCCGGCACGATGTATAACCTGCTGGAGCAGTTTCTGGAGGCCGGTATGATCCAGGAGGTTAAGGTGGAGGGGCGCCGCCGCAGCTACATCCTGACCGACAAGGGCAGAGAAATGCTGGACAATGAAACACAGAGGCTCCGCAAGCGTGTTGCTGATTACGACTCTCTCTTTGGAAAGGAGGATGTCCGATGAAAGACAGAAAGCGCAGACTTGAAACCTTCTCTTTTTATGACCGCACCGGTATTGAGGCACATCTAAAAAGGATGGCTGAAAAGGGATGGATGATATCCGAGATGACTACGCTCGGATGGATCTACAAACGGGTGGAGCCGCAATCGCTTACTTTCGCAATAAGCTATTATCACAAAGCATCAGAGTTCGATCCGGAACCTACCGAGGGACAGATCATCTATCACGATTTCAGCGCCAGAACCGGATGGCAATTTGTGTGCAGCTCTGCGCAGATGCAGGTGTTCTGTACCCAAGATGATGAGCCGGTACCCATCGAAACTGATCCGTCATTGGAAGTGGAAATGATCCACAAATCAGCAAAGAAGGGATTTCTTCTCTCCTACTACATTCTTCTTGCAGTGGGTGTTTTGAACGGCGCTCTGTTTATATCTCGCCTGTTAGGAGACCCCATAGGCGTTTTGGCCAACCCCACGAACCTCTTCACGGGCATTGCATGGACGATGCTTATGCTGCTTTGCAGTGTAGAGCTGATTGGATATTACCGTTGGCGCAGCAAGGCCTTGAAAGCGGCGGATCGTGGAGAGTTTGTCGATACCCCCAACCATGCACAATTCCAGAAACTCGTCCTTGCAGTGGTTTTCATTGCCCTTTTCTACTGGCTGATAAACATCGTTGCTGTGGGCAATACACTGATGAAATGGGTCAGCATCCTGATGCTTCTGTATTTCTTCGGACTCATCGTGATTGTCAACACGGTCAAGCAGTTTCTCAAGCGGAAGAAGGCATCCAGGGGAACAAACTTCGCTATTACGATGACCGTAGATATCGTACTTGCCGTTGTTTTGATGGCTGGTATTACATTTGGGACATTGTACGCTGTGAGAAATGGTATCTTCCAAAACGAAGAAAACTACGAAACCTATGAATTCCATGGCAGCACACAAATCCTATATCAAGATGAGCTTCCTTTGCGCGTGGAGGATATGCTGGACGTGGAATATGACGGATACATTTATCAACGTAGAGGCGACGAATCCGTCTTTATCGGTCAATACGATTTGAGTCAGCGGACCCGAATGGATGACAAGGCCGGGTATGATATGCCTCGCCTTGAATACACCATCACATTGATCAAAATGCCGTTCCTGTATGACATCTGCAAGGAGCAGCTGATTGCCGACAAAGATGAGACAAATGACCGAAGTGTTCCAGAAGGCTACAAACGGTTTTATATCGAGCAGGACCCGACACCATGGAAAGCCGAAGAAGTGTATCAGCTTGCCTATCAGGATACAGGAGTGAGGGAGACATACCTTCTGTGCTATGAGGATCGGATCATTGAGATCAACTTTGACTGGGAGCCAACTTCCGAGCATAAAACGATAGTTAGTGAAAAGCTCGGCAACAAATAATTCTCCAATATAGTGCGCAAGCCCGCAGGTATGTGATTCCTGCGGGCTTTCTTAATTATGATGGGACAGGACCAAGACCAAGCATTCCCACCAAGAAGAAAAATGCAGTCAAAGCAATTGGAAATGCCCGCCCGAAACCCTTTATATTCGAGGTGGATGCAAAGCTCCCGCAGAAGCGCTTCCTTCTGTTTGTCTTTCATATTCTTTCTCCTTACTGCTGAGTGATAGAAAAGCCCGTATTTTCTTCATGGCCTTCCTGCGGAGCGTCCTCACTGTCCAGTTCCCGAGCATTCGCCGTCAACGTAACCTTTTCAAAGAAGTAATGCACCCGCTCCAGCATGCTGTCGAAGGTTTCATCTTCCGGCATACAGATGGAGATGATGGCTGCATCCAGAATTCGGTGGTCCTTGACGTTGCGGCTCAACTCCATGTAACAGCCCCAAAAACCATCGCCGCCCGTGCGGATCGTATCTTCGTTGTTGTCCACCTTGATGTAATACTGTGCGGTGTCTACCCCGATTTCCTTACACGTTTCGTCCTGGGATTCGAATATCATGTCGTTGAGATATACCCCCATGGTTTTTGCTGGAGCAAGAAAGATCGTCATTGTGCGCGACATCTCGTCAGGCATTTCGTCATAAGGTGTTTCCTCCAGAACCACCTTAGCTTCAAAATACCGAGGCGGCTTGAAATCAACCACGAGGTTTTTTAGTTTTTCGCCCTCAAACTCCTCGAAGTACAGAGGATCACCGAAAACAATGTGCTTGGGCAGCTTGACCGCATAGGTTTCTTTCATCTTTGATTCTCCTTCTCCTTAAATCTGTTTTTGCATATAAGAATCGGTGCCCTTATCCAAGGACACCGATTCTTGTTTGCCTTAATCGATATTGAATGTCATTGCTCCGTCTGTCGGAACATCGAAGCTACTGATCTCCATCTCCCCGTACTCCTCGGGTATCTCGTCGCCCTCTCCGCTCCACACGATTTTTTCTTGGCTGGAGCTATATACGTTCACCTTACACAGGCTGGCATCGATACATCGCTCCATAATTTCGTAAATGCTCATCTTCGTCCTTTCTCGCCTGCCACGATTCGTGCCGGGAGGCGGTCCCCGACATGCTTCCGTAGAGTTGCATGGCATAAACTTTAATTTTCTTGCCGCCCTAATCTGACGGCCTGCTGGTTCAAAGCAACAATGCCACGATAATAGCGAAAAGTCTATCTGGAATAACCAACGAAACAAAGCGATTGCGTATGTAAAGAATGACAAATCATGCACTACAGGGCAATGGCCTTGCTTCTAGTCCATTGTGGACTCGAGGATTTCATAATAGACTGACTTATTCAGAGGACCTAAGCATATAGACATTGTTTCGGAGAGATCGCTTCAGATTGACTGTATTCTCATAAAGAACACGTTTCTCAAAGGGTGTACAGTCAGAGAGCAGCTCCATCATATCTGCAGCATATTCCTCTTCCACATAGGTCGGTTGGTTCCCCGTAAGGAACTCTTGCAAGGGGACAAGGAGCGCTGCCGTTATCTTCAGCAACGCAGAGAGGCTAACCGGCTTTTTGCCATTTTCCACATGGCTG
>JAGBEM010000239.1 GCA_017936985.1 Oscillospiraceae bacterium | reverse complement strand
GGTGAAGCGAAAGAATATCCCGGAACTGACAGATGGATATATCTGCCGGCTTGGAATCAACGGTGTTTCTACCGTTGCGGCATATGAAAACCTTGTTTTTGATAACAAGGCGGCACAACAGCGTCAGCGCAGGATGAAGGGTATTTTTGAAATTGCCAGCAAAGCTGTGCTTGCACATACGGAATTTTTCCCGATTGGAGATGACAACGAGTGGTACCGAACTCTTTACAACGGTACTATGATACAGCTTGAGGCCATGGCACAGCAGACCGGGAAATCTGTCGATGACATTATGCCTGAAGCGCTTCGTATGCCTGGTAAGACGGCAGATGAATGCCGTCGTGCGATGGAAGAAATGTGCGAGAAGCATGTGAAGCTGGGTGCTTTGGGTTTATACTATGCTAGGCAGAACGGTATCGAATACACCAGGGAGGAAAGTATTGCACGTATACAGGCATATCTGCCGCAGACAGGCTTGGAGAATACCGCTGCTGTAAATGAGAATATGCTTATCAGCGATATCATTCAGCGTTATACAGAATATTTCCAGAAAACCATCAGTGAATATTATGAAGATAAGATCCAGGTGGTTTTACAGTAATACCTAAACAGCCAGAGGAGGAAAACCATGCAAATCGGAACTCTAATTCAAAATTTCCGCATCACCAGTGTGCGCCGTTTGGAGGAGCTATGCTGCAATCTCTGGGAGCTGGAGCACGAGAAGACCGGTGCCCAGCTGGTATGGCTCGACCGGGCAGATGAAAACAAGACCTTTGCCATCGCCTTTAAGACCATCCCAGAAGATGCTACCGGTGTGTTTCACATTCTGGAGCACAGCGTACTGTGCGGCTCAAATAAGTATCCTGTAAAGGAGCCCTTTGTGGAGCTGCTGAAATCCTCTGTTAATACTTTCCTGAATGCCATGACCTACCCGGATAAGACGGTATATCCCCTCAGCAGCCGCAACAACAAGGACTTCCACAATTTGCTGGATGTGTATATGGACGCAGTCCTGCATCCTGCGATTTATTACAAGCCGGAGATCTTCCGCCAGGAAGGCTGGCGGTATGAACTGCGGGAAGGCCAGGAGCCTGTCTACCAAGGTGTTGTTTTCAACGAAATGAAGGGTGCATACGCTTCCGCTGATGCGGTTTTGGAACACGCAATGAATCGTCTGCTGTTCCCGGATAACTGCTACAGTGCAGAATCCGGCGGTCACCCGGAGCATATTCCCGATCTGACCTACGAGCAGTTCATTGCAAACCACCGCAAATTCTATCACCCCTCCAACTCCCGCATAATCCTCAGCGGCAGTGTGGATCTGGATTTCGCCCTGGCACATATCGATTCTTACTTAAAGGACTATGACCGGCAGGCTGCAGATTTCGCGATTCCCATGCAGTTCGCTGTGCCCTACCGGGAGGAGCGGACGATTTATGAGATAGGGGCAGAGGAATCCACCGCCAACAGAACCATTATTTCCTGTGGCTGTATGCTGGGCCGCTTCGACGAGCAGGAGAAGCTGTACGCCGCTGCTGTTCTGAAGGATTACCTGGCAGGCGACAATGACGCGCCCCTGAAGCAGGCAATTCTGGGTACCGGCTTGGGCCAGGATGTAAAGGTCAAACTTCACGACGGCATTCAGCAGAACTGGATCTCCTGGGAGATCTGGAACACCGATGAAAATAAGGTAGATGAGATCAAAGCTGCCGTTAACAGGGTGCTGACAGAGCTTGTGGAAAATGGACTGGATAAGGCTCGCTTGGAAGCCTGCTTTAACCGGTTTGCTTTCCAGCTTCGGGATAAGGACGGCGGTTGGGCCCCCCGCAGTCTCAGTGAAGCGCTGACCATGCTGGACAGCTGGCTCTATGACGGCGATCCTGCCCAGTATCTGCTGACTAAGGATGCGCTGAACGCTCTGGAAGCCAAACTGGAAGGTGACTATTTCCGGAATCTGATCCGAGATCTATTCCTAGAGAATCCTCACAAGGCAGTGTCTATTCTGGTTCCCTCCCAGACCCTTGGCAAGGAAAAACAGGAAAAGGAAGCTGCCCGAGTGGCAGCAGAATGTGCCGCCTGGACAGCGGAAGACCGGATAAGGATCGAAGAAGAGGGCAAGTCGCTGACCCTATGGCAGCAGACTCCCGATACGCCGGAAGCTCTTGCCACAATCCCCATGCTGCAGCTTTCCGACATTGACCCGATTCCGGAAAAGCTGCCCGTCACTGTATCTAAGAAAAATGGTGTGACAGTACTGACCCATGATATTCAAAACGGCCTTACATATCTGAATCTTCACTTTGATGTTTCCGATTTGAGCGTGCATGAGTTGCCTGTTGCCGCTCTGCTTACAAAGCTTCTGGGTAAGCTGTCCACTGCCAAGCACAGCAGTGCTGAACTGCAGATGCTTACCAAGCAGAAGATTGGCAAGCTGCGCTTCGTCCCCAACGTCTATTCCGGTAAAAAATCAAGCGTACATCTAGGTGCTGAAATGGTTTGTCTTGCAAACCAGGGTGAGACTGCCGTAGCGCTGCTCTGCGAGATTCTTACCGAGACCATATTCGAAGATAAGTTGCTGCTGAGAACACTGCTGAACCAAATCATGATGCAGCTACAGATGGAATTTGTGGGTGCTGGTCACCAGTATGCCATGACTCGTGCGTGTTCCATGTTGACCGGACCCGGTGCAGCCAGAGAAGCCATGGTAGGTAGTTCCTTTATCCAGTGGGTAAAGGCTCAGTGTACCGCTGATGATGAGCAGTTGTATGAACTAGCTGCACAGTTGAAAGCAGTTGCGGAAAAGGCATTCTGCGCAAAGCGTCTGACCGTAAGCTTGTCGTGCAATGCAGAAATGCTCCTTGATCCGGTTTTGCGTGCATTCCCGAAAGGAAGTGCCTCCGGTTCTGCACAACTTATTCCTAATACCACAGATCAGATCGGCCTGCCGATCCCTGCACCAATAGGCTTTGCTTCCAAGGCATCCAATATTAAAAACTATGGCGGTAGCTTCCACGGCAGCAGCTATGTCCTTACCAATGTATTGAACTTCAGCTACCTGTGGAATGAGATCCGCATCCAGGGTGGTGCCTACGGCTGCGGATTTTCCGCTCGTGACGATGGGGACCTGTTCTTCTATACTTACCGGGATCCTCAGCCTGGCCGGTCCTTAAATGTGTTCGATAAAGCAGTGGATTTTGTCCGCAACTTCTGTGCTCAAAAAATGGACTTGACACCTATGATCCTCGGCTCCATGGCTAGCGCTGATCCGCTGCTGAACACACAGATGAAGATCACTGTCGCGGAAAACCGCTACTTCAAGGGAATCACATACGAGGATGTCTGCCGTGTCCGCCACGAACTGATCTCTACTACTCACGAAGACCTTTTGGCATTAACGGATGTTTTGAAATATGTGGCAGAGGACAATGCCGTCTGTGTTGTGGCTGGCCAGCCGTTACTGGAAACCTGTGGAGAATTAATCTCGAAGATTCAGCCAGTCCTTTGACACAGCCGTAAGTAGTACCCTATGATGATTTCCATGCTTACGCCTCTGAACGCGACCATTATGCACGTTATTCTGTGTATGGCAGGCGGCGCGCTGTTCAGTGTCGGCCTTGGTGCGGTCAGCAACATCATCCTAAAGAAAACAAGCTTGGTTTAATGAAGTCTGCTTTGTAGCTGACAGAAATGTTTGCGTCGATGCCTACCTCGTTTGTGACTCTGAAAACAGCCGCAAATCTCACACATAAAATTCCAGCAGCATACCGATACCGCTGGAATTTTCGAAAAACGAACCTAATTACTATCTTAACAGAATTCGCTCAGGTAAAGCTGCCTTTATAGCCGACAGAACTTTTTTCGTCGATGCTTACCTCGTTTCAGGTACTGAAAACGGCTACAAAGCCAAATCTTGAATTTCGACCACCATATGTTGTGGAAACGCACCTCTGTGAAACCACAATATATGGTGGTGTTTTCAATCCTAAAAATAGTTTTGGACCTGCCAAGGGGTTTTAATTGGTAATTTCGTTTTATTAGATGCCGCCGGACAACACTCGTGGGTGCTGTCCGGCGGTGTTGGTTACATGGTCTGCCCTTCACTGTAGTCATATTCATAACCACTGGAACGCTGACCGTGGGCTTGCTTCTTTTTCTCGATTTTTTGCCGCTGCTTCCGGTCGATGGAATTTCTGCGGCGGATGAAGTTGTTGGCACTGTTTTGGATCATGCCAGCCAATCCCCGGAACAGTCCGAATACTGCGGATGTGGTCTGATGGTGGATGTGATTCTGTACCTTTTCCAGCAGAACAGAGGCATATTCATTTCCATGGCTGGCGGATGCTTTCAGCCACTCCATGCCCACTTCCAGATCCTGCGGCATTCCCTGTCCAAAGCAGTAGAGCTTACCTAGCTGGTATTCGGCATAGATATTGCCCTGCTCCGCTGCCAGTTCGAACATGGAGATAGCTTTCGGGACATCGCTTTCCAGATAAAGCTTGCCCATACCGTATACGGCATCCATATTTCCCGTGATGGCAGCCTTGTGCAGATATTCCCTGGCGCGGTCCAGGTTTTTCTCTGTGCCGATGCCATGGAGATTCATGCTGCCCAGACGATAGTACAGCTTGTCATCCGGCATTTCCTGTTCAATCCGCAGGAAACCCTGATATGCCAGCCGATACCATTTTTCTGCTTCCCCCGGACTATCTGCGCACATCCGGCCAAGCTGATACTGGGCATAGGCATTGGGTTTGGACGGATGCTCGGCAGCCATTTTGTAATACTGTCCACCCGTTATTTTGTTTTTGTGATTTTAGAGCGCCTGCTTCAGCAGGTTTCCCATCGTTGCCGCCGCCTGTTCCTGCACCTTGTTCGTAGCGTGGGTGTAGGTGGCAAGGGTGAATCCGGCGCTGCTATGACCCAGCATGCTGGATACAGTCTTGACATCGATTCCGTTCTGCAAGGCAAGGGTAGCGAATGTGTGCCGCAGATCGTGGAAGCGGATATGTTCCAACCCGGCATCCTTGAGGATCTTCTGATGAAGCTTTACTACCGAATCGGGGTGGTACATTCCACCGCTTACCGGCGAAGGGAACAGGTAGGGATTGCCGGGGTGCTTATCGTGTTCCTGCTTCAGAAGCTCCATGGTTTCCTCGGACAGGGCGATTTTTCGCATGGAGTTGTCGGTCTTGGGCGGCTGTACCGTCAGCGCTCCCTTGGTACGGTATGCCTGCTTGGAGATGGAGATCGTCATGTTGTTCGTATCCACATCCGACCACAGCAGAGGTACCAACTCTCCCTTGCGCAGGCCCGTGGTCAGCTCCAGGAAGAACATGGGAAGCAGACCTCTCTTGTCAGCGGCAGCGAGGTAGCTTCCAAGCTGCTCCTGGGTCAGCACCTTCATTTCCTTTTTCTCCGCTTTCGGCAGCTTGCACCCCATGGCCGGGTTTCTCAGGATCAGCCGTTCCTCTACCGCGCTGTTCAGGCAAGATTTCAGCATATTGTGCATCCCCCGGATGTAGGAGACGCTCAACCCCGGCTGCTTATCCTTAATCTCCTTGCGGATTCTGCCGTTCTCCCGGAGCTCGTTGTACAGCCTTTGGATGTCCATGGTCTGAAGCTGGTTCAGCTTGATCTCTCCAAGCTTGGGGCGGATGTGGGTGTCGATGAACATTTTGTAGTAGACGGCAGTGCTTTCACGGATCCTCGGCTTGGCGTAGACCTCATACCACAAGTCCATCCACTCGCCTACCGTGTACATGCCTGTCCGCTTGACATCCAGGCTTTCGCTTTCTGCGATGGCTTTCTTCAGTTTTTCCTTGACCTCTGCCTGAGTCTTACCCAGGACATTCTTGACGATGGCCTTGCCTGTGACAGGATCAGTTCCTGCGGTGTACCGCCCTTCCCAGCGACCATCCTTTCTCTTTCTCAGGCTTCCTTCGCCATTGGCCCGTCTTTTTGCCATAGTATCAACCTCCTTCCGTTGTGGCAGCACACACAATACCGTAATACTTGCGAAATAGCTAGTCACTAGACCTACCAAAGATTTTGGCGGAAACCACAGCATAATAGCCATAGTATCTACAACGTGAAATCCCTCCTGCGAAGCTGCCTTGACAGGCACCGCAGGAGGGATTTATTTGTTTTTTTCGTTTTGTTAGATGTTGTCTGGCGGCATAAGCAGGTGCTGTCTGATGGCATCAAAAATGGTTTTCTTTCCCTATAAGCCGATCTGCCCATTCCTTGACCTTCTGTCCCAATTCCTCTGGGGTCAGGCCATCTACATCCAACACATCCACATCCGGACGGCCAAGAAACCACGCCTTTTTCAGCGGCAGGAAGTTCTGCAAATAATGATCAAAGAAATTCCGGGAGCGGGTGGAATCATTCTGCTTATTCCGGCGCAGGGTTTCTTCCGACGCGTTCAGGAACAGGATTCGGTCGGGCATACATTTGCGGACAGCATCCAGCTCCGGCTTCAGCGGCTGCTCGATCTCCCAGTCCATACCGATGGTCTTGGGATAGTTCAGGGTGTAGAACTCGATTTCCTCTGCGCCGAAGTCCATGATGGTGCAGGGATACTGCTGTGCCTTTTCCCAGCGCTGAAGCTCCTTCCGAAGCCACAGCCGCTGGATTTCCAAGTAGTCCTCATATTTGTTCTTGTCCAGATTTCGCCGCTTAATCTCGGCAATCACGTCGGAGTTGTCCTCATAGCTGATATGGATATCCGGTGCGTGTTCCTGTAAGTAACGAACTGCGGTGGTCTTACCCACAGCCATACAGCCTTGCAGTGATAGAATCATTATTTACCTCTTTTCGCTTTACGGCTTTTTGAAAAAGATGTATTTTGAATGACGTGCAAATCCCAGTTTCTTATAGAATTCTTGGTCGGAGATCACAAAAGCCCACTTTGCGCCCAATGCTTTGCAGCGCTGCAGGGCTTCCAGAACCACCGCTTTTCCCAGACCCATTCCCCGGTATTTGGGGATGGTGCAGACCGGCTCCACATAGGCATAGTCCGTCCGCACATCATACCAGCAGGTGCAGTGGGCAGCAAATTCACCCTGTTCATCCACTACCTCAAGGCACAGTTCGCTTTTGCGGTTGGGCGGCAGAATTTTATTTGCCAACATTTTCTCCAACTCTGCCGGATCACCCTCATGTCCAAAGCCTTTCCAAATTACTGTCTGATAAGCCAGATTATCCTCCGGGAAGCGGATCTCCCGGATGGAAAATCCGGCAGGGAGACTATATTCCAAAGATTCTCCCGAATCCCGGCAGAGGATCGGCTCCGTTTGCTCTGCTTGCGTGTAACCTAGAGAGAGCAGCAGATTCTGTGTGCGAATATCATCCTCCCGCACCGTAACACTTAGGCCATTTTCATCTTTCAGATTCCCATAAGCGTATTCGAGAATTTCGGGAAGCAGATCGGCATACGCATCCAGCGCACCACAAAAGGCTTCGCCGTGGAACAGATCATAAATGGCTGCGCCCACAACGGAATTTCCATCCATCCAAAGACCGATGGTATTCAGCTTCTCCCTGTCGCAATAGGGATGGGCATACATCCACTCCCACCGTGCCCAATTCCAGTTGATATGTTTTTTCTCACTGTTCATGGCAATCAGAAAGTCACAGACGGCTTGATAGTATTCATCAGAAAAAGATATGAATCGGACTTCTATC
>JAGBEM010000238.1 GCA_017936985.1 Oscillospiraceae bacterium | reverse complement strand
GAAAAGCGCAGCGTGCCGGAGATGAGCCGGTCTCCCCGGTCTACACCATAGCGGACGCAATCGGTGCGATCTCCAGATTTCGCCCCTGTGAGTACGGTCAGATCATTCGGGCGGAAGAAGGCGTTGTCGTCCGGTTTTCGGACATTGGCCACCTGCTTGGTTCTGCCTGCATCGAGCTTTGGCTCACGGAAGACGGTGTTACAAAAAAGGTTGTGTTCAGCGGCGATGTGGGAAATACGGACCAGCCGCTGATCAAAGATCCTCTGCCGGTGGAGGAAACCGACTATCTTGTACTCGAAGCTACCTACGGCGACCGGCACCACGAAAAACCGGGCGATACAGTGGGTGAACTTGCGGAAATACTGCAGTACACCTTTGACCGGGGCGGCAATGTGGTGATTCCCTCCTTTGCGGTTGGCAGAACGCAGGAAATGCTGTATGCCATCCGCCAGATCAAGCAGGAGGGAATGGTCAGGGGGCACGACGGTTTTCCGGTCTATGTAGACAGCCCGCTGGCGATTGAAGCTACCGCTATTTTCATGCAGTGTGATCAAAGCTGTTTCGATGAAGAAACGGCAGCCCTGGTCAAACAGGGCATCAACCCCATTTGGTTTGATGATATTTGCCTGTCTGTTACAAGTGAGGAATCCAAACAGATCAATTTTGACAGGCGGCCCAAGGTGATCCTGTCGGCCAGCGGTATGTGTGAGGCAGGCCGTATCCGCCACCATTTGAAGCACAACCTTTGGGGGAAAGAAAACACCATTCTGTTCGTGGGTTATCAGGCAGAAGGTTCTCTCGGCAGAAAGCTGCAAGACGGCGCACAGTATGTTCGTTTGTTTGGTGAGGATATTTCTGTCAATGCACAGATTGCCGCACTCCACGGCACCAGTGGTCATGCCGATCAGGCCGGACTGCTGCGGTGGCTGTCAGGTTTCAGGGAAAAGCCGCAAACGGTCTTCGTCAACCACGGTGATGATGCCTCCTGCGTAGTATTTCAAAAACTGTTGGCACAGATGGGCTACAATGCAGAGGCACCCTACAGCGGTACGGAATATGATCTGCTCACAGGCCGAATGACCGTATATACCGATGCCAAGCTGATTCGCAGAGCGGCAGCACTAAAAGGCTCTGCCAGAGCACAGGCGGTATACAGGGATCTTCTGGCTGCCGCCGAAGCACTGCTTGCTTTCGCCAAAACCTGCAAAGGTCGTACCAACAAAGACAACGCAAAGCTTGCCGCGCAGATCCGCAGTCTGATTGAAAAATGGAAGTAAGTATTTGAGCCTGCAATGCCTGTATGAGAGCAATCTTATTTGCGTCTTTCTGCACAATTTGGGAGCGTTATGAAGTAACAGTCAGTAACGTACAACAACACCCCACAATCGGTTGTGGGGTGTTCTCATTCAGAAAGCAGCTTTGTTGTATATCGGCCGTTTTCATTTTCTGTGATCAGCTTTTTGAGTCCTTGATCGGTAATGCGGCACATGCCGTTTTCTTTGACCACGGTATAGTATGCCAGACCACCGATGGTACAGGCAGGTTCTGTCTGAGCTGAAATGAAATTGCCCAGAGAGTAATACACCAGCGTTTCATTACCGTCTGCACCGGCGATCCACTCCACCGGCTGCAGCACATGGGGATGGGTGCCGATCACTACATCAACACCACAGTCCGCAAAAACCTGTGCCCAGTATCGCTGTGTGTCATTGGGCTGCTCTTGGTATTCATCTCCCCAATGTACATAGACGATACAGAAATCCGCATCCTCCCGGCCTGCTTCCAGATCCTGCCGCACCTGGCTTTCGTCATCCAGCGTATGAAGCACATGGGGTGTTTCCACTGGAACAGGCAGACTGTTGGTGGATTCTGTATAGGAGAACACTGCACAACGGATTCCGTTCCGTTCAAAGACTTCGTAAGGCCGGTATACCTCATCATCGCTGTGCTGGATACCTGCACAAATCACACCGGCCTGCTCGTAGAAGTCTGCTGTTCGGTCGATGGCCTCTGTACCTTTGTCCAACGCATGATTGGTCGCACAGCTGACAATGGAAAACCCCGCTTTTACCACGGCCTCGCCTACCTCAATGGGTGTTCCAAAGCGTGGGAAGTCGCTATAATCGCCCCGATCCTCCACATAGATCGTCTCCTGATTGATGGAGGTCACATCGTATCGATCCAGTTCTTCTTGCATGCAGGCAAATAGGTCATCAAAATTTCCACCAAAATGACGCAGGGCATATTCATATATTGGCCGATGAATCAGGTTATCCCCCACTGCAGCAAACGTCAGTGTGGTTGGTTTCACATGGGATAATCCCCAAGTGATCCAATCCCAGGCGCTGGTTTCTCCGGTCCGGTCTGTCAAAAGCAATCTGTTCCGCTCATGGAAGGACCAGTTTTCCACCTCCATGCCCAGATCGGACGCCATCCAGATGGGACGGATTTCCCCCTCTTGCCAGTCATACAAAAAAATATGCTGTGACCAGGTCTGCTCATCCTCAGTAACCCAGAATGGACGGCTGCTGCCGTATCTTCCCTGTTTCCAGCAAAGAAGCATCAGTTCTTTTTCCGAGTCGTGGTCAATGTCCTCCCAAAGCACATCCTGTACCCACACGCCATTCTCTGACTGCCAGACCAAGACCCCATCCTGCAGAACCGTTACGCGTCGGTTCTGCAGGATGATTTTATCCGGCATTCCCTCTTCTTCACACACGATCTCTTTTGGCTCCCATTTGATCCATACAGGCAACAGGTATCCCCGGTGCAGCAGAATACCTGCTGCACCAAGGCCAGTCAGAAACAACGCTGTGATCAGAAGCCAGATCTTTCGTTTCATTCTTCACTCCAATAGCTTTCCGTCCACCAGGGTTTTTCCAGTGTTTCATCGCGGTGGAACCAGCCGTCCTCACCGGCCCACTCTCCGGTCTTCTGCCGCCATTCGGTATCGGTCAGCCGTTCCCCGATTGGCTGCTCAAACTGATAGAAATTATACACTACACCCGACGCCAGCCGCAGCTTTCCTTCGATGGGTACCACCACAAGAATCTCAGCGGGTTTGGCATTGCCAATCTGCAAGACCGTACCATTGGGATCCGTAGCAATGTCGGTTACCAGAGAGGCAGGGATCTCCTGCGGATCCAAATAATCTGCATCCGTCCGATCCTCAACCGCCTCGATCCAGAAGTGTTCCAGCGTGCCGCCATACTCCCGGATCAGGTCATACTCTTCATCGGTCAGCACTTCATCCTGCAATTCCTTGTTGGAAATCTCCATCAATCGACGGGCCAGCTCTGCCAAACGATTGAGGTTCTCCACATCCTCGCTGCCCAGTAACCCAATCTTGTTCAGACCTTCCCTGGTCTGCTGTGCCAGCAGCATGAAGCGGTGATAAATCTCCGGTTCCGGCTCCACATAGCCGCGATCATCGATCACTTCAGGAGGACCGCCGCCCATTTCCGCGATCATCTGTTTGGCATAGAGCACCGTATCATGCTTGAGTTCTGTGAAGCTGCCGGCAAAGGTTTCCAGACGCTTCTTTGCCCATTGGGTGCTGGTCATATAAGAGGGATACCCCTCTCCCTTTTCTTCCAGCAGCGGCAGCAGCGTATAGAGCCAACTGGAATAAAGGCTTGTTGTCCAACTGCTCTGGGGCGCATCCTGCAGCACAGACCGGAGCTGTTCCATGTTTTCGGTATAACCGCCGTACTCCGTTTCGCCCTGTGCCTCCAGGATCTCAAACGCCACATCAGAACCAAGCACAGCAGGTACATCCAGCGTATCCGGCAGCATGCGGTACCCGCCTTCCTTGTTGGTGCCTTCCACATTCCGATAGACCAGCTGCTGCATGATTGCGGCGTCAATGGTGAACCGCTGACCCATAAAACGGAAGCCCTTGTTCATTTCTCCCAGATCGCCCTCTTCAAACCGATAGACCGGCACAGAGTTGATCGCAGGAGGAGGCAGTTCTTCGACCAGTTTCAGATACGTCTCGTATGCGTTTTCATCGGTGATCAACAATTCCATGGTGGGATATCCGCCGTAAGCCTCTTCAATGATTGGCGCATATTCATAATACCCCAGATCGTCACTGACACCGGCAAAGAACGAAGTGACCGTATAGATCTGCTCCCACGCCAGAATATCCGTTTCTGCCATGGCCATCGTCATCAGAAGCGCGCTGCGGTTCAGTTCCTCGTTGTCCTGCGCGAAATTGACCTGTCCATACCACATCATCGCACGGAAATAGTCTTCCAGTACGTCGTCGCCTTCATAGTACCCGCGGGGCTTGAACTGGCTATAGTCGATGAAGTCCTCAGCCAGCTGAGATTCCACAATTCCCTCTGCTGCATAGATCTGCTCCAGCTCCCATTGTACCAGTTCCGCTGCATAGGCAGGGATATCGACGCCCGGCTCCTGCAGTTCTGCCGCAATGGCAAAATAGGCCACATTCCGTTTTGCTGCCTGCTCCCACTGCGTGCCGACCAGCGCCTCGTACTGTGCCATACTGGTTTCCAGCATACCCTTACTCAACTCCAGGAGCCCATCGGACAGGTAATTCTTCTCCGTCCGATTCAGCAGCAGACTGAAGTACAGGTGATAGGTGTGCATCATGGAGTCCACTGTCACATAATTGGGAATCTGTGCATACCGGTTGTACTCATAGGTTTCAAAGAACTCCGAGTTGTAGGACGGAGACACCACAAACAGGTTCTTCTCCAACAGATCCAGCTTTTCATCGGATAGATAGAACTGATCCAAATTGATCACATTGGACAATCCGGCTTCTGCCCCATAGGGAGCTACCGAAGGCTGCAGTGCTTCGTCCATGGAAGCAAAGTTCAGCAGCTGCAGTCTGACGGATCCCTCCTCCGGGAAACTGCCCAGTTCCGCAACCGCACCTTGCGCTTCATGTTCTTTCGTGTCAGGCTGCTCACTCAGCAGAGCCTCGTTTTCCTGACTTGCTGTTTTGTCCCAAGGCTTCGTCAGCAGCCAGCCGGCGGAAAGGATCAAAGCCAGACACGCCACAAGGCTGGTAACACCGATCCACCGCCTTTTGTTCTTTTTATGTTCTTCCCGAACTTCATCAACTTGTTCGATCAGCGCATCATCGACCTCACCCATGAGGTCAACAAAATCGTCTTTTTTCATAATTCAAAGCCCTCCTTTTGCAGATGTTCTTTCAGTGCCTGACGGGTGCGGTGCAGGGAGCTCTTTACCGTGCCCTCTGCAATGCCGCAATAGTCCGCAATTTTCTTGATGGAGTCGAAGAAATAGTATCTGCCAATAAATACATTTCTCGCCGTCGGGGAGAGCCGATGCAGAAACACATTCAATGCATCGTGCAGAGCTTCTGCATGGAGTTCCTGCTCCGGCGTTGCTCCATCTGAGAACGTGTCACCTAATTCGTCGAGAGACAAGGCATATTCAGACATATACCGCTTCTGGGCATGCTTTCTGCGGTACATATCGATTGCCAGGAGCCTTGCGATTTTCCCGAGATACAACGATAATCTTGCCGGTTTATTGGTTGGTATGGAGTTCCAGGCCCTCAAATATGTATCATTGACACATTCTTCGCTGTCCTGATAATCTGACAGCACATTGTATGCGATTTTTGCCAGATACCCACCGTACTTCTGCGATGTTTCTCGAATCGCATCCTCATTTCGGTTCCAATACAGCT
>JAGBEM010000237.1 GCA_017936985.1 Oscillospiraceae bacterium | reverse complement strand
TTGGCCGGACACTGGACGAAAAGTTTCCTGCTCGTGAAAGTCATATCGGTGAAGTTGCCTTAGAGGTTAAAGGTCTGGAGGTGCCAAACACCATATATGATATCTCTTTCCAGGTTCATAAGGGTGAAGTCCTTGGATTTTCGGGCTTGGTTGGCTCCGGACGGACATCCACGGCAAAAGCAATTGTTGGTGCAATTTCTAAATCAAAGGGAGAGATTTACGTTCATGGTAAGCAGGTAAAAATCAATTCTCCTTTGGACGCAATCAATAACGGAATTGGTTACCTGCCCGAGGATAGAAAGACGGAGGGACTGATCCTCTCGAAGTCTGTCAAAGAAAATATTACTTTGGCCTCCCTAACAAAAAAGTTTTACAGAGGATTTATTATCAACCACAAGAAAGAAGCTGTGGTTGCACAGGAATACCGTGAAAAGCTGCGTATCAAAACGCCGGGTATCAACCGTCAGGTGAAGTTCCTTTCCGGTGGAAACCAGCAGAAAGTTGTCTTTGCAAAGTGGCTATGCTCTGAGGTGGATGTATATATCTTTGATGAACCCACTCGAGGTATTGATGTTGGTGCCAAGAGTGAGATATATCAAATCATCAACGACTTGGTCGCTCAGGGAGCAGCCGTCATTGTGATATCCTCGGAGTTGCCGGAGATCTTGGGTGTCTGTGACCGCGTGATCGTCATGCGTGACGGATGGATTACGGCCAATATTGACCGGGCTGATGCTACGCAGGAAAAAATCATGAGTTATTCCATTTGAGGAGGGCAAGAGCAGATGGAAAAAATCAAAGAAACGCCGGAGAAAGCTCTGAAGCGTAAAAAGATAAGTTTCGATTTTCCGTGGATTACAGCCGCTATTGCAATGGTGGTTCTTGTGGTGGCGCTATCCCTGGCAAACCCCATGTTCCTGAGTACCAGTAATTTGATGAGTATTCTGCGGCAGGCTGCCGTGTATGTCATTATGGGCTTAGGTATGTCTTTCGTCATGATGACTGGCGGCGTTGACTTGAGTCAGGGCTCTCTGTTGGCACTGATCGGTGTTATTTCTGCCTATATCGTGCAGAATGTGGGTTCTATTCCTCTAGCCATCCTGGCCAGTGTCATCGTTGGTGCAGTGATTGGCTCCATTAACGGCAGTATTATCTCCTGCCTTAACATTCCGCCTTTCATTGCAACGCTGGCTTCTATGTATTTGTGCCGCGGCTTGACGCTGGTCATCACGCAGGCCAGCCCCATTGTTCTGACGAACGAAGCATTTAAATGGATTGGTACCGGCTCTTTGCTGGGGCTCCCTGTTCCTGTGTACATTTTCTTGATTGCCGCTGCAGCAGGCCAGTTCATTCTTTCTTATACAGCGACTGGCCGATTCATTCTGGCGGTTGGCTCCAATCAGGAGGCTGCCCGTTTGTCTGGCATCAAGACCCGTTGGAATAAATGCAAGGCCTATATTCTCTCCGGAATTATGGTGTCGATTGCTGGTATCGTTTATGTATCGCGTCTGGGCGCTGCGCAGGCTACTGCGGGCCAGTCCTATGAGATGGAGGCAATCGCAGCGGCCGTCCTCGGTGGTACTTCTGTTATGGGCGGCGAGGGTACTGTGTTTGGTACAGTCTTGGGCGCTATCGTCGTCGCTATCGTGCGCAATGCCATGGTTCTGCTTGAGATTTCTACCTATTATCAGCAGATCGTTACCGGCGCAGTCATTCTAATCGCGGTTATCATCGATACGCAGCGTAAGGCCCGCGCTGCCAAACGTGTGGATTGAGATTACATCCTGTACTCATAAGCGAAGCAGTTCGCTTTGAGATATATAAAAATTAGGAGGAAACAAACATGAAAAGAGTACTTGCACTGGCCCTGACCCTGGTTCTGTGCCTCTCTCTGGCTGCTTGCGGTAGCAAAAAAGAGGAAAAAGCTCCTGAGGCAGATGCTCCCGCGGCAACAGAGACTACCGAAAAGAAGACTCTGACCTTCGCGCTGCTGCCCAAGACCCTTTCCAACCCCTACTTTGTTGCTATGCAGCAGTTTGCTGAGGAAGCTGCAGCCGCCCTTTCCAACGACGAATACACCGTGCAGATCGTTGCCTCCGCACCTCCCACTGAGGACGGCATCAATGAGCAGATCACCATGTTCGAGTCCTATCTGGAAAAGGGCGTTGACGGTGTGCTGATCGTGCCTTGTGGCACTTCCGAGGTGGTCCCCACCATTGCCAAGGCCAACGAGAAGAATGTCCCTGTTATCTGCCTAGATACCAATGCCGACGCAGGCGCTGACGTCGCGGCTTTCATCGGCACCAACAACTATGACGGCGGCTATCTGGCCGGCGAGTGGACCGCTGAAAACGTGGAGGGCGAAGTTGCCATCATCACCGGCATGCTGGGCAACCAGTGCCATACGGATCGTACCAATGGATACCTGGATGGTGTGAAGGCTGCTACCGATGCCGGTACCGTGAAGCTTGTTGGCGAAATCCAGCCCTGCAACGGCGATCAGGGCACTGCCATGGGCATTGCCGAGAACCTGTTGACTGCTTACCCCGATCTGAAGTGCATCTATGTTACCAATGACACCGGCGCTCTGGGCGCTGCTGCCGCCGTGAAGGCTGCTGGACGTGATGTAAAGGTCATCGGCTTTGACGGTTCTCCCGATGGCGCACAGTCTATCGTCAACGGCGAGATGACTGCTACTGTTGCTCAGACTCCTGGCGTTATGGCTAAGGAGGGCGTGAATGCGCTGTTCAACCTGATCGTGAACGGTACTGCTCCCGAAGATATGTATACTGCCTGCGCGATGGTTACATCTGAGAATGCCAATGATTATCTGAACTGGCACTAATCTTTTCCAAAACGTGTTCTCTAGCTGACGCAGGGGGGCTTGCGTTGCAAGCCCCCCTGTATGCTCCTCATGCGCCATAGCCCTGTATCGATTGACGTAAGGCGTGCATTTGTTTAAGATAGAACTATAAACAGATTTTTACGCGTCATGGGAGGGTTTTATGGCAAAACGAATTACTTTAAAAGAACTTGCGGAGGTCACGGGGACCTCTGTATCCACGGTTTCCAAAGCGCTGAACAACAGTACGGAAGTTTCTGAAACGACTCGCCGACGCATTGTGGAAGCTGCTCGTGCGAGACATTACCGCTCCCCGCAAATGGACCCATCCATATTGGGGGAGCATCAGCAGATCATTGGTTTCCTGGTTCCTGATGTTTCCAACCCGTATTTTGCCCGCCTTTGGCGGGGCGTAGAGGATATTGCTCGTGCCCACGATTATTCCGTGGTTGCCTGCCATACCGGCGAGGATGTAAAGCTGGAGGTAGAGCAACTAAGACGGGTCCAACGACTGAATGTTGCAGGATTGATTGCGGTTCCTATATGCGAGGAAGCCTATCGAAATGTACAAATTCCATACCTTTTCGTATCCCGATGTAGCGCGGCCTATAATGAGGTGAGCTATGTCATCAATAACGATGTTCGGGGCGCCTATCTGGCGGCCAATTATCTGCTGGAGCAGGGAAAGAAAAATATCTTTTTCCTGAGCGGACCGGAGAACATCTCAATTGCGTCCAGCCGTACCCAAGGTGTTCAAATGGCTTTTCGCGAGAAAAACCTTCCATTTCTCCAAAGCCATATTCTTTATAATAATTTACAATTTAAGGATGGACGCCGTGCCTTAGAACGAATTTTGAAAGTATGCAGACCTCCCTTTGGAGTATTCTGTTCATCAGATATTGTTGCAATCGGTGTGTTGAGCGCCGCAAGGAACTGGGGATACAAGATCCCTGAAGATATCAGCATTGTCGGCTATGACAATAGTGAGATCGACCAGTATTTGGATTATCCGTTGACTACAATTGCTCAAGCAGACTATCAAATCGGTTCCCACGGCATGAAGATGCTGATGGAAACGATTACATCAAAAGAACCATACCGTCGAATCAACCAAGTTGTTTTTGAACCGGAGCTTATTATCCGTAAAACATAAAATTATCAGGCGGACGTCCATATATTCGCCTGATTAAAGGAGGAAAATATATGGACGAAAAAGTAAAGGCAGCCGTACTTGTGGAACCTGGTCGTGTTGAAACTTGGGAGTTTGATATGCCCGAGTTAGGGAAGGGAGCCGCTATTTGTAAAGTGATCCGTTCCGGTATTTGCGGTACGGATAAGCACAGTTATCGTGGAGAAGCCATTCAATACAAGGGGACTGAAAACGAGATCCAGTTGCCGTTCCCTATCATCCAAGGGCATGAGGTCCTTTTGGAGATCGTCGCCATTGATGAGGACGGTGCAAAAAACCTTTCCCGGGATGGGGACTACCTAAAGGTTGGTGATCGTGTCACCATCTGCCCAGATGTGGTTTGCGGCAAATGCTGGTATTGCAAAAATATTCCCAGCTATCCCTGGTGTGAACACCTTCAGTTCAGCTATGGCAATATGCGCTCCTGTAATGATGCCAATCATCTATACGGTGGTTCCGCCCAGTATTTATATATTGAACCCGGTACGTATGTCTATAAGGTCCCTGAGGGCCTAACAGAGGATATGGGTTGCTTTACCGAGGTCATG
>JAGBEM010000236.1 GCA_017936985.1 Oscillospiraceae bacterium | reverse complement strand
AATTGCAATGACCGCATCCATATTTTCCTTAAAACGAGCAAAAAACTTCTCTTCGTCGGTGACCTTACCATGGTAGCCCCAAGTATTCATACCGCCCATTTCGCCCTGTTCACCAATGTTTTCAAAGGCGATACCACCAAATTCGGTGACCATAAAGGCTTCCTTTCCGGTACCCTTATAGCCATCTGCATAACAGCGGTAACCGTCGCAGGTATTTTCTTCGATATAATCACGGTTAGCAAAGTGGGCATCCAGAATCCGCTTTTCAGCAGCGTAATCATGCAGGGCGCAGATATCGGTGTGCATCTGCTCCCAACCGTCATTGCCGGAGCAAAGTCTGGTGCCGTCAGCGGCCTTCGTCAGATAATACATCATGGATGCAGTCATCTGCTGACGTGGATTATTCACAATATTGGGCACGCCCCAGCTTTCGTTCAAGGGCACCCAGTTGATAATGCAGGGGTGATTAAAGTCGCGGCGGATAAACTCCAGCATGGTGGAGGAGAGATTCTCAACGGTTTCGTCCGTATAGGCATAGGGGCTGGGCAGTTCGCCCCACACCAGTACACCCATCTTATCGGCCCAGTAGTAATACCGGGGATCTTCCACCTTCTGATGCTTTCTGGCGCCGTTGTAACCAAAGCGCAGCGTCCACTTCAGATCCTCCTGGATCGCTTCGTCGCTTGGCGGTGTGATCAGTGTATCTTCCCAGTAGCCTTGATCCAGAACCAATCGCTGATACAGGCGCTTATTGTTCAAATAGATGACGCCGTTGCGGACTTCGATCTTGCGCATACCGAAGTAAGTATCCACCTGATCCAGAACATTTGTATCGGACAGGACCTGTACACGGACATCATAAAGCGCAGGATTACGCAGGCTCCACAGAGCCACAGGCATATGCGTTTCATTGGTATTCATGTCAATGGTAACGGTAACATTACGATTGACTGTAGAGGTAGTGATCTCACGGATCTCCTTGCCACACAGGCAGACATTAACAGAAACATTGACCTTAGCATCTGGCTTACGGTTCAGCATGATCTCTGCATATGCAAAGCCGCGGTCGATATCCGGGGTGATATGCACATAGTCAACATACAGATCGCTGACTGCTTCCAAATACACAGTCTGCCAGATACCACTGGTAGGAGTATACCAACAGCCCATGAGTCCGCGATTCCAGTTCTGCTTGCCACGGGGCTGGATAGGATCCGGTCGATCCACTACACGAACACAGAGGTCATTTTCGCCATCAACGAGAAAAGATGTAATGTCCAGTGCAAATGGCGTGTAGCCACCCTTGTGTCCACCCACTGCCTGTCCGTTAATGTAGACCATGGCTTCAAAGTCAACAGCACCGAAGCGCAGCAGGATATTCCTGCCCTGCATTTCAGCAGGGACGGTAAAACTGCGGCGATACCAAATCACAGGGTGGATCTCGTCGGTAGGACCAACACCGCTGGCTTTGGATTGGTAGCAAAAAGGCACCAGAATGCTTTGATCCAGCTTGCAGCCGGATCGATACCAGCCTTCCTCAAGGCCAACATCGGCATCATCAAAAGCAAACTGCCAGGTGCCGTTCAGATTGCAAAAGGTATCACGCATAAAATCCGGACGGGGATGCTCCGGACGGGGAATCGGGCTGTCAATGACGTCCATCGTAGATCTCTCCAATCGTGCAATTAAAATCTAATATACAATAAACCTTGCGGTTAGTTTTCGTCGTTCTCTTGATTGGTTTCTTCCGGAGTATTTTCATCACTGTCATCTTCCATGATCAGCAATGCTTTATTATAGAAACACGTCTGCAAAATGCCCGGGACCGTGATTCCCATCAGCACAACGATTATCAAATACTGAGGAAGGTACAGTGCAAATACAACCGGCAAAATGATACAAAGCGCCATAAACAGGCTACGAATGGGAAATGCGATGATTCTGGTAAAGGAAAATGAAAAAATTTCCTTGATGCTCAAAGCATAACGTCCCTGCAGAACAAAGGACCAACTCAAGCCCATTGCAGAGATAAACACCATAGCGGGAACAAAAATATTCAGATACTTTAAAGAAGGGTTATCCAAGGCCCGTAATGCCCAATTATCCAACAACAAGAAGAAATAAAAAGCAAGGTAGATCAGCCAAACCAAGGTAGCCTGACCAAAATTCTTCTTAAAGGCCGAAAAGAAGGTTCTGGTGATCTTCTGCTCTTCATCCCGATAGATCTGGATCAGAACATGGTGCATCGCACTGGTGGCAGCACCAATGGTTAGCACCGGAATGCTGCAAAGAAACACCAAAAAATTCAGCCACATCAGCTCTGCCAGCTTCGTAGCAAACTGGTAAAATTTTTGTCCACGTCCAAAAAGAAAGTTCATAATATCCCTCGCTGAAATTCTGTATACGCGATATTCAGAAGCCGGGGAGATCGGTTTTACCGGCCTCCCCTGCTTCAAATGTAAAATTAAGGATTATTTTCCTTTTCTTCCATCTGGATCAGATTATTCTTTGCCCAAACAGCGTATTCAGGCCAGGTAGTCTGATCCACGAAGGCTTCCTTATCCCCTGCCATCAAGCGTTGATAGCGTTCGGGGGTATTATTGTGCTGCATATGGTTGCCCAGGAAAATATCCACCTTTTCTTCACCAAGGCGATCCATCGCCTTCTTGAAATCCTCTCGCAGTGAAAACGGCAGATCATATTTTTCCAGGAACTTACGGCACATGGTATTGATACCCATGCCGCCATGCAGACCGGCGCGGTAGGTCTTTTCGCCGTCTGTCACATTGAAGAAATAGGACAGTGCGCCAGGGGTATGACCGGGAGTAGCAACACAGGTGACCGTGGTATTACCAATGGTCATGGAATCGCCGTCAGTCCAGAGAATATCCGGCTCGAAGGCTTCATTATATTCCATCCCCAACTCCTTTGCATAGGTCAGATCCAATTCGCCGTTGGCATACTGGCGGTCGGCAAGACCTAGAACAGTCTTAGCGCCAGTCAGCTCCACCAACGCTCTGGTGGCGCCAAGGTGGTCAATATGTCCATGGGTGTGGAAAATGTACTTCAAATCATGGGGATCCAAGCCGAGACGGTGCATACCGTCAATGACCAGGTATAAGGAGTGCTGGTAGCCACTGTCGAACATAATCAGACCTGCACCGGTATCCACAATGTGGGTCGACGCAGGCTCCGTGCCGACAAAGTACAGGTTACCAAACATCTGGAACGGGGGAAATGCGCCTTTCCAAGGTTGAATGGCCATACTATTCCCTCACTTACTCCAGGTTCAGCCAAGCCACCTCAGCATCGGTCAGTTCGATCTCGATGGCAGCGATGTTCTGATCGATCTGGCTCTGAGTGACAGGGCTGGACAGTGCGAACACTTCAAACTTCTGGTTGTAGATCCAAGCCATAGCCGCCTGTGCAACAGTAATCCCCTTCTTTGCAGCCAGCTCTTCACATCTTCTCAGGCGCTCGATGTTGCTGTCGCAATAATAGCCGATGATACCGGGCTCGTCCATGATCTTCTTGGCATCCTCGGGCGTGCTGCTCTTGAATGCACCGGAGAAGAAGCCACGGGCCAGACTGGAATAAGCGAACACAGGCATATTGTTCTTGGCATACCAAACTCTGGCATCTGCATTCTGAGGACCGGAAATGGTGACACAGGGATCGCTGAACTGCGCATCACAACGCCAGGGGTCGGCGATCTGCTCTGCCAGGCCAAAGTTAGGGCTGGATACACGGAAAGGCTCCAAGCCATGCTTCGCGGCGTACTCATTGGCCTGCTCAATACGTTGGTGGGTCCAGTTGGAACCGCCAAAAACTTTGATCTTACCTTCATCGTACAAGCGGTTCATGGTCTCCACGACCATACCGACGTCGGCAGCCTGGTCATCCCGGTGAAGCATATAAATGTCGATGCAGTTAGTGTTCAGCTTTGCCAGAGAATCATGGGCATCGGAGAGCATATCATAGTCGGTAACCCGGGCACGCCACTGATTGGGGTGGGCACACTTTGTGATGACTACGCAGTTATCGCGAATGCCTCTGACATCCATCCACATACCGGTGATCTCTTCGCCGTAGTGGTGAGCACAGTCAAAGGTATTGACACCGGCGGCATAGATCTGATCCAGCAGTTCAAAGGCGGCATTTATCTCAGCCTCACCGGCGCCGGGAGCGACAGCAGCAAACAGCTTGGGTGTTGCGGTGCCGAAAACGAGCTTGGAGACCTTTT
>JAGBEM010000235.1 GCA_017936985.1 Oscillospiraceae bacterium | reverse complement strand
GTCCCAGGCTACCCGGCGGATGTTGATCAGATCCAGCGGGGAGATGTTGTTGGAGGAGCTGCTGCCGCCTACCGCGCCGCAGCCCAGAGTCAGTGCCGGGAACAGCTTTGTCGTGGCACCAATGCCGCCCAGTGCCGCAGGGGTGTTTACCAGGAACCGGGATACTGGGATCTTCAGCGCAAATTTTTCCACAACGCTGCGATCCTCTGCGTGGATGGCGAAGGTGTGTCCGCTGCCCTCGTGCTTTAATACTTCAATAGCCTTTTCCAGCACGGCATCCTCGCTATCCATGACGAAAAACGCCAGCACCGGACACAGCTTTTCCATGGAGTAGGGGCGGGTAGGACCAGCCTCCTGCTCCCGAGCCACCAAAATTTTGGTGTCTTTGGGCACACTGAAGCCCGCCATTTGAGCAAGTTTTTCCGCCGGACGGCCTACGATTTGCGGGTTTAGTGCGCCGTTTGGTTGGAACAGCAGCTTTGCCAGAGCGCCTGCCTCTTGGGTGTTCATAAAGTAGAAGCCCTGGCGTTTCGCTTCCTCGCGGACAGCGTTTTCCATGTCCTTTTCCACGATGATGCTCTGCTCGGACGCGCAGACCGTTCCGTAGTCAAAGCTCTTTGACCGGGCAATGCAGGAAAGAGCGTGCTGAATATCTGCACTGTGGTGGATATAGGCAGGGCCGTTGCCTGCGCCTACACCGATGGCCGGTTTGCCGGAGGAATAGGCGGCTCTGACCATGCCGGGGCCGCCGGTAGCCAGAATGAGCTTGACTTCCGGTGCGGCCATCAGCTCCTGACAGCCAGCCATGGAAGCCAGGCTCAGGCAGCTGATGCATCCTGCAGGCGCGCCTGCCTTTTCTGCTGCGGCTGCCACGATCCGGGCGGCACGCAAGGTGCAATCCACTGCTTTGGGGTGGGGAGAAAAGACGATGGCATTGCCGCTTTTCAAGGCGATCATGGCCTTGTAGCATACGGTGGAGGTGGGGTTGGTGCTGGGGACAATGGCGGCGATCAACCCTACTGGAACACCGATTTCCCATAGTTTTTCCCCAGGCAGCTCTTTTAATACACCTACGGTCTTCATATCCCGAATGGCTGCGGCAACGGTTTGAGAAGCGAAGCGGTTTTTGACCACCTTATCTTCGGCGTTGCCGAAGCCCGTTTCCCGGACAGCCAGTTCTGCCAGTTCCACGGCTGCCGCGGAAAAATCCTGAGCGATCGCCTCTGCGATGCGGTCCAGCTGCGCCTGGCTCATTTGCGCCAATTTCTCTTGCGCGGCATCTGCCTGCCGGCACAAAAGCCTTGCTTCCTGCCGGGCGGCTAAGTCTTTATCAAGTTCCATGCATTTCACATCCTTTATTTTTTGGGTAGGGCAGCCACTTCTGCCACCGCCTGAGAGAAGGCGGTACAGGCAGCGTCGCAGGCAGATTGGGTGCCGCAGAGCAGTCCACCGCCGAAATTCGTTTCGCTGGGGGGTGCGTATAGTTTACATAACTTTACATCTGCTGCTTTCAAAGCCGCATCCATAGCGTACATACCTTCCAATGGCGGCGCAATCAAATAGGCAATGGCGCTGCCGACGCCTACACCGGCTTCAGTCGCCAGGTAAGTGCCTACGCTGCTGACGGTGTGCGCAAGATAAGGAACGCCGTTCGTTTCTGTGAAACCCAGCCTGCCCAATGCGGCAATGGCGGCATCCATGCCGCTGCGTACCGCGCCGGGGGTAGGGCCTGCCAAAATACCGATGACTTCACCTGCGTTGGGGGTGGAGGCGTTGGCAGCACCGGCGTAAAAGCTTCTGGCGTAGCAAACCTTGACATCAGCTGCTTTGGTGGCAGCATCCAGTGCGATATAGGTGGCATCGTCGCAGTCGGTTGTGATCATAGCCAGGCTGGGATAGCCTTTTGGCGCACCCAATGCCTGGGCCAGGCCTGGGGTGGCATTTGCCAGATACCGAATGGACAAAATTTTCACCGGGATCATTGGGCGGCCTCCAGGTGCAGGCCAACGCCGGAAACTTTTTTCTTCAAAATGGTGTCAATGAGCTCCGCCACATAAGCGCCGGCTTCCACTGCCGGTGTGCCTTGGCTGTGGATGTTGCTGACCACTGTTCGGGCAGATTCCAGAACGCCGGTGTGGGGCTTGTAGGTGATATAGGCGGACATACTCTTATCCGTTACTAGACCCGGCCGCTCGCCAACCAAAACGCATACCAACTCACAACCTGTAACATCGCCCACCGCATCGCCTGCGCCGACTCGGCAATATCGGACAAACAGAGGTTGACCGGTCTCGATCCCACGCATCTTCAGTCCGTCCTGAATGGCTGCCAGACAGTCCATTGCATTTGCCATAATGGCTGCGGAGGACAGCCCGTCGCCAACGACCAGCTGTACCTTAGGCGCTCCCTTGATTGCGTTGCGGATGATCTTCTGATTTTCCTCATCGAAGCGACGGCCATGATCCGGACGGGTCAGATACTCGTCCTTGCTTTGACAGCAGGTTTGTACTGCAACCAGACCGTTCTTTTGCGCAAATTCCTCCGGCACCTGGGAGAATACTGCATCCTGCGCCGCGGCGTGGTCTGCCCGGAAACGGAGCATGGTCAAGGTCTTGTATCGAGGACCGGCCCGGCCGCTGCCTAAACGGGCAGGGGTCTTTTCTTTCATTTTCCGATATTTTTCTTCGTTTGCCGGGTCGTTTACCAGATAGAGCTTCCGAAGATCCAGCTTCGTCACATCCGGCACAAAATCACCGTCATGCAAGCAGCTGTCTTCCGGCTGGGGACCGGGATCTGTGGGCTTATAATCGCTGCCTTTGACCATGGGTTCCTTGCCCAGCTGCCCCAGGATCTCTGCCACCATGGCGCTTAATTCCTGTTTATTCAAGATGTCACCTTCATTCCAATTTAGTGGTTATTTTTCTCCCGGGTCAGGAGCAGGGCAACAGCCACCGCGCTGATGCCACCCACCAGTTTTCCCACGATCACAGCCGGCAGAAGTTCCGGCGCAAAGCCTGCAGTGAAACCCAGGTGATCGCCGAATACGAAGGCCGCGCTGACAGCAAACGCAATATTGACTACCTTTCCCCGTCGATCCATGTCCTTGACCAGTCCAAAAGTGGCGATGGAATTGGCAAGACTGGCGATCAGGCCTGCTGCAGCGGTATCGTTGATACCCAGCAGACCGCCCAGCTTCAAAAGCGGCTTTCGCAGCAGCTTGGTGATCACATACACCAGTGGGAAGGCACCTGCCAGCACAATGGCAATGGAGCCAACCGTTTGGAAGCCATCAGACACCGGTGCCATACCGGGAATGATCACAAAGCCTGTCAGTGCTTCTACAATGGCGGCGGCCAGACCGATGGTGATCAGTGCCACCACGCCTTTGCCAAACCAACCAAAGCCTTTGATCATCCACTTTTCCGCTTTCCACAGACCCAAGGCGATCAATGCGGCGATGATCACGATGGGAATCAGGTTGCGAAGCACCATCATCACAGGATACCCTGCCACCAAACCGCCGGCTAACACGCCAATGGGAATGGTCACGATGCCGCAAAGAATGCCCTTTGCCATGGCGGGACGATCTTCTGGCTCCAAAATCCCCATGGCTACCGGCAGGGTAAACACAATGGTGGCACCTAGCATAGAGCCGGTGATCACACCGCCCAGGCCTGCTGCCTGGGCATCTGCAGTCAGCTCCGTTGCCAGCACGCCGCCGCCCATATCACAGGCCAGAATGGTGCCTGCGAACATGGCAGGATCTGCTCCCAGAAACGTGTATACAGGTACGACCACCGGGCGCAGAAGACTGGCAAGCACCGGAGCCAGAGCAATAATTCCCACCATAGCCATAGCAAGAGAACCCATGGCCAGAATGCCGTTTTCAAACTCCTGCCCGATCCCAAACCGGTTGCCGATGATGCGGTCAATGGCACCCAGCAGGGCAAACACTGCCATGACGGAGATCAGTATCTCATGAGCGGACATGATTTACCTCCCCTCGGGGTCTATAATGGCTACCACAGCCGCATCTACCGGGGCATCCATGCAATACCGGGATGCTACTGTCCCGGTGGCCAGCAAAACCCGGTCGCCAACACCGGCACCGACCTGGTCTGCAGCTACAATAGGTCCGGTCTCCACCTGTACCACAAGAAAGGTCTGCCCTTGCAGACAAGCGGCCTTTCGGGTTGCCCACACAGAGCCGGTTACTGTTCCGATCTTCAATCCGATCCCTCCAATATTTCCCTGGCTAGGGGAGTCATAACTGCGTCTTTTCCCGGTTTTTGACCGGAAAGGCGCAACAATTTTGCTTCTTCCGCGGTGATCAGCTTTTTTCTGCCGCCGTCCGTAAAGATCACGCCCCAGTTTTTCAGTTCCCGCTGAGCAGAGGCGATGGAAGCAGACAGCGCCCGATTCTTTGGTGCCTCCGGAAGACCGGGGGTGTAGAGATATACGGGTTTTCCCTCTGCCAGCGCTTCCAGCACCGACTGTTCGGAAAACCGAAGCAGCTGACAAAGCTCCAGCGAGCCGATGACCACCGCGTCGTAAGGCTTGTCCGCGGTATAGCTGACGCCCAGTGAGACGCTCGGCTCTTTCCCAACGAGCAGCGCCCGGGTCATGATAAGATCCTCCCCAGATCCCCGTTTTGGAAGCCGCAGGCGTTGGCCTCGTCATAGTCCAGATGCACGAAAGTGGCAAAATCCGGGCTGACCCGAACCTGTACCTCGTCAAAGATCAGCGGCCGCTGGGTAAAGACCTGGAGCCGGACAGTCTGTTTGTCTTTCACTCCCATCCGGGCGGCATCCTGGGGTGTCATGTGGATGTGCCGCTGAGCGGTAATGACCCCTTGAGAGAGTTCTACCCGTCCCCGAGGACCTTTTAAAGCAGCGCCGGGACTGCCCTGTACATCGCCGGAAAGACGCACCGGAGGTGTGATGCCCAGCGTCCGCCCGTCGGTCAAAGAAATCTCCACCTGAGCTTCCTTGCGTTCCGGGCCTAAAACCGCTACATTTTCAAACTGCCCCTTAGGGCCTATAACAGTAACGCGTTCATTTGCCAGAAATTGCTCCGGCTGGGACAGGGGTCGTTTCGGTGTCAGGCCGTGGCCAAAAAGCCGTTGTGCCTGCTCTTTTGTCACATGAACATGCCGCCCGGAGGCTTCCAATTCCACAAAAAGCGATTTGATCACGGCATCTGTCACTGCCTGTAAATCTGAGTGTTCCATTCTGACCTCCGTTTATCAAAACAGCAGACTGGAGCCGTCACCGGCTTTCTTTGTCAGCTTTCCGTTTTCTATAAAGCCCATTTTCTCCAACCACTGCTGGAATTCCGGAATGGCAGTCTTGCCGGTCAGCTCCCGTAGCGCGGCGGTCTCCCGGAAGCCGGTGGTCTGGTAGTTAAGCATAATGTCGTCGCCGTGGGGGATGCCCATGAAATAGTTGCAGCCTGCCATGGTCAGCAGCGCAGCCAGATTTTCAATGTCATTCTGATCGGCTTTCATGTGGTTGGTGTAACAGCAGTCGCAGCCCATGGAAATGCCCGTGAGCTTGCCCATAAAGTGATCTTCCAGACCGGCTCTGGTTACCTGCCGGGCGTCATACAAATACTCGGGCCCAATAAAGCCCACGACTGTGTTCACAAGGAATGGCTGAAAATGCTTTGCAAAGCCATAGCACCGGGCTTCCATGGTCACCTGGTCTGTGCCAAAGTGAGCATCCGAGGAAAGCTCTGAGCCCTGGCCGGTCTCAAAATACAGCACATTGGGGCCTTCGGCAGTGCCGTCCCGGAGCAGAAGATCTCTGGCCTCGGCGATAGTCGCCGCATTGAATCCGAAAGCAGCGTTGCCTTTTTCCGAGCCTGCAATGGATTGGAAGATCAGATCGCAGGGCGCACCTTGACGCACGGCTTTGATCTGAGCGGTGACATGGGCAAGAACGCAGATCTGGGTAGGGATCTGCCAGTGTTCCTTGATCTCCTGAAAACGGCGCAGCACCTTGCCTACCTGCTCCGGGGAGTCCGTCACCGGATTTAGACCAATGACGGCATCGCCTGCGCCAAAGCTCAGACCCTCCAGAACCGAAGCGGTGATACCCTCCGGGTCGTCGGTGGTGTGGTTGGGCTGCAAGCGGCAGGAAAGGGTGCCGGGCAGACCAATGGTAGTGTTGCAGTGGGCGGTGACGGTGATCTTGTTTGCTGCGTAGATCAGATCCAAATTGCTCATCAGTTTGCATACCGCAGCTACCATTTCCGAGGTTAGTCCCCGGCTGAGCTTGCGGATGTCCGCACCGGTGGTGGTTTCAGACAAGATCCATTCCCGCAGATCCGCAACTGTCCAACCACGGATCTTTTGATAAACGGTCTCATTTACATTGTCCTGAATGATTCGGGTCACTTCATCGTCCTCGTAAGGAACTGCCGGATTTTCCCGCAGGTCGCCCAGCGTCAGAGCGGACAGTACCACCTTGGCGGCAACTCGCTGCTGTGAGGATTTTGCAGCCAGACCAGCCAGCTTATCGCCGGTCTTTTCTTCGTTGGCTTTTGCCAGAACATCCTTGATGTCCCGGAAAGCGTATGTTTTACCGGAAAGAACTGTTTTCAGTATCATAAGAACCTCCGTTAATTTACTGACTGAGTATCAGCGTTTTTACCACCACCGGCAGGCAAGGACCTACCGGCGGCGCCACATCCAGATAACTGCCCTCGGTAAGCCGCACCCGGTCGATGCAAAGGCAGGGGCGTGTGACGCTGGTTCGTAATGCTATGGCCTGTCCCAAGGCCTTTGCCATATCCTGTTCCACGGCCACAGCGATCGGGCGGTTTCCAAAACCGCCGGTAATGGCATCTGCCAAGGCTTTGATCCGGTTGTAATCCGGTGACTGCCACCCCGGCAGGGAAAGGACGCTGTCAGTATCCTGCGCTGAGAGCTTGGCAGCGATGCACTTGGCGAGATCATCGCAGGAAAGCTGCTGTTCTGCTTCTGTCAGCCGTACTACAGGGCGGTTTTTCAGAGGAAAGGGAATATTGCGGTGATATACGGTACTGCCGGATAATTGGGCGCTGTGACAGCCGGCACCAATGACCGTTGCCCGGATGGTTTGGTCGCCCAGTCGGTAAGGGCCTTCACACAGCCTGCTTTTCCGGATCATCTGGCCCAGAACCGGTCCCAGATCTCCAAATTGCAGCCAAGGCAATTCTTTTTCGATGCAATCGGCTACGCCGCCGGAAAAAGAGAGGACTGGTTTTTTGCCGGGCATGATCGAGAAGGGCGTGCCTGCTTCCGTGGTCCACAGTTTGTCCCAAAGGGGCGTCTTTTCCCGCAGTCCTGCCGCCATTTCAAGGGCTTGCACCAACAGTGCGGCCACTTCTTCGGCTTGGTGTTTGGTTATGATCTCTCCGACGGGTAGTTTACATAATTCTTTTAAAACCGGAGAGATATAGTTGATTTTGCCACTGCTATCCAGTTTCAGCAGCCTGCCGCCTACATTTAGGCAGCCGGTGACTGTGATTTTTCCATCTTCGATCAGCGCAAGATTACTGGTGCCGCCGCCAATGTCCATGTGCAGTACGGTCTGACCGGTTTCTTTGGAATATTCCACCGCCCCGGCACCTTTGGCAGCCAGGATGCTTTCCAGATCCGGGCCTGCGGTGGCCACCACAAAATCTCCTGACAGCTCAGACAGTGCGTCCAATACTGCTGCGGCGTTTTCTTTTCGGGAGGTCTCGCCGGTGATGATCACCGCGCCGGTGTCTACATCCTCCCGGCGGATACCAGCTTCTTCATATTCCGTTTCCACGATTTTGCGGATGCCGTCGCCGTCTACAAGACTTTCCGATTTCAGCGGTGTGAAGTACACCGGGCTTTGATAGAGGATGGTCCTGTTTGTGATCTGCATTTCCGGCACAGTGAAGCTGCCTGCCAGATTCTGGATCTCCAGCTGGGAAACGATCAGCTGGGTAGAGGTGGTTCCCACATCCAGACCCACACTACAAAGCCGCTCATACACGGCCCATCACCTCTTCCAGGATCTGTCGCACCATAAAATCCTCCACCCGGATGGGGTTGGTTTCACAGCAGGGGTCTGCCAGAGTGGCTTTTACGATGTTGTCCATAGCGTACCAAACCTGCCGGGGATCTATACCGGCCTGGGCCAGAGTCCCCGGCAGCCTCAGTTCACTTCGCAGACGGATCAGACCGTTTTTTAAATTTCGCAGAGCCAGCGTGTCTGCACTGCCACCAAGACCTGCCGCCCGGGCAAGGGATGCATATTTTTCACTGGCGCTGTGGGCGTTGCAGTGGATGACCGCCGGGAGCAGAATAGCGTTGAGCCGCCCGTGCGGCACATGGAACATACCGCCCAAGCTGTGGGCCATGGCGTGGCACAGCCCCAAACCTGCCTGGGTGAAGGCCATACCGGCCATGGTAGCAGCCATATGCACCTTCAGCCGCACCTCCTTGCGCCCGGCAAAAGAAGCCGGTAAACAGGCAAAAGCGGCGCAAAAGGCATCTTTAGCCAGCGCATCGGTGACAGCACCGGCGTTTTTGGCAACATAGGCTTCCAACGCATGGGCAAGCACATCAAAACCCGCATCGGCGATCAGTGACGGCGGCAGCTGCTGCAAAAGCTCGTCATCCAATATGGCGATCTCCGGGCGAAGCCGGGGATCCACCAGAGGGTGCTTCACCGTTTGGTGGGTCAATATGGCGAAATCCGTCACCTCTGACCCGGAGCCGGAGGTGGTAGGGATGGCGATCAGCTTTGCCGGGCTGCCGCTGAAATAAGCCATGGCTTTGGCACAGTCCATAGCACTGCCGCCGCCCAGTGCCACGATGGCGTCCGGCTGAAAAGCCTTAACGCAGGCTGTTCCTTTGGCAGCCAGCTCCACAGAGGGATCCGGCTGAACTGCATCAAAAATCTCCACCGCCTGAGCATTTGCCGCCTGGGCAATGGCTTGGGCTGATCCGTTTTTTGCAAAATAGGGGTCCGTCACCAAAAACAACCGCTGGATACCAAAGTTTTTCAGCGCAGACACGGCGCCTTTTCCGGAAATGATCCGGGTGCCGCTGTAAAATTCCTTCATTGACCCACCGCCTTTTCACAGCCAGTATTCCCCGCCAGCGGAAAATCATGTATCTTCAGAAAAATTTACTAGGCAAACCAAAACAAATGTGCTATCATATAAAAAGAGGTGAATTACCATGGAAGAAGCGCGTGTAGAAATAGAAGAAACCGAACAGCCTGTTTATCAGCCCCGTCCTGCGTGGCAGGTCTGGCTGGCACGGATCGCCGCAGGGATCGTGATCCTTGGCGTGATCCTGTATTACTGGCACATCGCGGGCGGTGGCCTGTAATGCGGATCTTGGGAATCGACCCGGGCTACGGAATTACCGGCTTCGGCCTGATCGAGGCGGATCGGAGGCAGAGCAGGCTTTTGCAGTGCGGCGCCATCACCACGCCTGCCGGTATGGATTTTTCTGCCCGTTTGGAAATCATTTATGAAGATATGCGAAAACTGCTGGAGGTGGCAAAACCCGATGCTGTTGCCATCGAAGAGCTGTTTTTCGGCCAGAATGTGACCACCGGCATTGGTGTTGCCCAAAGCCGTGGCGTAATTCTGCTTGCCATCCGGCAGGCAGGACTGGAGGTTACATCCTATAAGCCTGCCCAGATCAAGCAGGCGCTGGTGGGCTATGGAAATGCGTCCAAGCATCAGATGCAGGATATGACCAAGCGGATTTTGCGTCTGGAGGCCATGCCCAAGCCCGATGACGCGGCGGACGCCATCGCCATCGCCCTGTGCCACGCCAGAAGCTCAACCTCTTTGCTGGCACAAATGCAAAATCAAAACAAATAGGAGGTATCTCCATGCTTTACTATGTTTCCGGCGAGGTCACTGTTTTGGAGCCCGGTCTGGCAGTCGTCGATTGCGGCGGCGTCGGTTATGGCTGCCGTGTCACAGCCTATACCGCGGCGCAGCTGAAACTGAATCAACCTGCCCGGCTTTATATCACCGAATCCATCCGTGAGGACGCATTTGACCTCTACGGTTTTATATCCCGTGAAGAGCAGCGCTGCTATGAATTACTGACAACTGTCAACGGTGTCGGTCCCAAGGCGGCAATGTCTATTTTGTCCGCTGGTCCGCAGAACTTCACTCTGGCAGTCATGACTGGAGATGAAAAACTGCTGACTGCCGCCCAGGGCATCGGTAAGAAGATCGCCCAGCGGATCATCCTGGAGCTGAAGGACAAGATCGGTGGCGGCAGTGTGGAGCTGGACTTCTCCGCAGGTGCGGTAAGTGCCGCCCCGGTTGCGCAGGGCAATGCGGCTCTGGCCCAAGCGGCTCTGCAGGAGCTGGGTTACTCCGCCGCGGAGATCCACACCGCCCTCAAGGGTGTGGATCCCAAGGCTTCCACAGAGGAAATGGTTCGCTATGCCCTCCGGGCCATGGTGATGAAAGGATAAGATGTTTTTATGAGTTTGGAATTTTCGGAAGAACTAAATACATCGCCCATCATTTCTCCTACCTTTGCGCCTCAGGACGCAGGGGAGATCGGCCTGCGGCCCAAGCTGCTTTCTGACTATACCGGACAGGAAAAGGCGAAGGGAAACCTGTCTGTTTACATCGAAGCTGCCCGGCGCAGAAATGAGCCCCTGGATCACACGCTGCTCTATGGCCCTCCTGGCCTGGGCAAAACCACCCTGGCAGGTGTTATTGCCAACGAAATGGGTGTCAATATCCGTATTACCTCCGGCCCGGCCATTGAAAAGCCCGGCGACCTGGCGGCGCTGCTGACAAATCTGAACCCCGGTGACATCCTCTTTATCGATGAGATCCACCGCTTAAACCGGGTGGTAGAGGAAATTCTCTATCCGGCTATGGAGGACTTCGCCATCGACATCATCGTGGGCAAGGGCCCCAGTGCCAATTCGATCCGTCTGGATCTGCCCAAGTTTACCTTGGTGGGCGCAACTACCCGGGCGGGCCAGCTGTCTGCACCCCTGCGTGACCGTTTTGGTGTATCGCTGCGGCTGGAGCTGTATACCCCGGAGGAGCTGAGCCGCATCGTCACCCGTTCCGCTACCATTCTGGGTATGCCTATTGAACCCAAGGGTGCTATGGAAATCGCATCCCGCAGCCGGGGCACGCCCCGAATCGCCAACCGTTTCCTGCGCCGGGTCCGGGATTTTGCCCAGATCATGGGCGACGGTACCATCACCAAGGAAGCGGCCGATTTGGCATTGAGCCGTCTGGAAGTGGACGCGTTGGGTCTGGATGCCATCGACCGTCGGATGCTCACCGCCATCATCCGCAACTATGGCGGCGGCCCGGTGGGATTGGAAACCTTGGCTGCTACCATTGGCGAAGAGGCGGTTACACTGGAGGATGTGTATGAGCCCTACCTCATGCAGCTGGGCTTTTTGACCCGGACGCCCAGGGGCCGCTGCGTTACAGCACTGGCCTATGATCATTTGCACATTCCTTACGACGGTCAGACCTGTTTTGACCTGTAAAGTGCATATTCCACCTGCATTTTTGGAATTTTTTGTAAGAAAATCATGAATATAGGATTGACATTTCAAAATGCCTTGTGTATAATGCATCTTGTGGTCTATCCACAACCATTATTATTTTGACTCCGCGTTACGACCAGTTGATTTGTGGGCTTTCACGGGGCAAACAACCGAAGAGAGGTAATTCCAATGTACGAAGACAAGACTTTAGTTTGCAAAGAGTGCGGCAACGAGTTCGTGTTCACCGCCGGTGAGCAGGAGTTCTACGCTGAGCGCGGCTTCCAGAACGAGCCCCAGCGCTGCAAGGCTTGCCGTGATGCTCGCAAGAACGCTACCCGTGGTCCCCGTGAGTTCTTCACCGCTACCTGCGCCCGTTGCGGCGGCGAGGCCAAGGTTCCCTTCGAGCCCAAGTCCGACCGTCCCGTGTACTGCAGCGAGTGCTTCGCTCAGATGCGCGCCAACGGCTAATTGCAAAAAAACGACCGGGCAGGGTGACCTGCCCGGTTTGTTGACCATATAGGTTTACATAACGTTGCCATTTGGTTTCCAAAATAGTTGCGTTAGGGTCACTGCCAGCAGGGGCGCCAACAGCATACCGAAGATCCCCCAGATGTGATAGCCGGCATACAGCGCCATCAGTGTTACCAAAGGGTCCAGCCCCAGCTGTTTGCCTACCAATCTCGGCTCCAGAATGGAGCGCAGCAGCGCCGCTGTGGCATACGTTCCCAGCAAACCCACTGCCTGAATGGTGTCGCCCTGGAGAAAACATACCAGACTCCAGGGAACCAGCACTGTACCTGTGCCCAATATGGGCAGCGCATCCACCAGTGAGATCAGCCCGGCCCAAAGGGGCGCGTAGCGGATCTGTAGGAAAAGGAAACCCAATGTCAGAACGCAAAAAGTGATGCCAGTCAGTTTTAACTGGGCGGTGAGCCATCCGGCAAGAGAATGGCGCAGCTGCTTCAGCGCAGGCAGGTATTCATTCTTCCATCGGCCAGGGATCTGCTGACGGATGAATTCTTTGATCTGCGGCAGCTTGGCGGAGATCATAAACGAGGCCAGCACCCAAGTTCCCAGCCCCAGAGCGCTGTCAGGCAGCCCTTTCAAAATACCCGATGCCATATCCAGCAGTCGGCTGCTGACCTGGTCAAGCACCCGGGAACTGCTGGAAAACAGATTCTCCACACTGCGTGTGAGTACGGTGTTGACACTGTCTGGGGCTTTTTCTGCAAGGGAAACAAAGAATCCTTCCAACGACGCGATTCCGGTGGCGGCGGTGTCCTCCAGATCCGGTAAGACCCCTGCCAGTTCCCCTAATTCTTTCAATAGAAAAGCACACAAGGTGATCAGCAGTAATGTGGTCAGCAGCAGCGATATGCTCACGCCGATCCCGGAGGCTACGCCCCGGCGCAAATGCAGCCGGTGCTGAAAGACCCGGACCAGCGGTTCGGAGATCAGTGCCAGAACAGCTGCCAGCAGAAAGGGCATGGCCAGGGGAAGAAGAAAACGGATCCCCAGCCAAAGGGCCAGAAGCACAGCGCCGGCAAGAAGATATTTTTCCAAGGATCGGGGTTTCATAGATTGCTCCTTTCGGGGTGGGAATTGCGATACAGGGCTTGCATTTTTTTAAATATATGTTACAATACCATTGGTATCTGACTGAAATTTATAGCAAAATACACAATCAGACAGGGAGGACCGTTCATGACGCAAAAACCCAAATATTACATTATCGAAGCATCCGCGCTTCCTGAGGTTTTTTTGAAGGTGGCAGAGGCCAAGCGCCTGCTTTCCACCGGCCAGGCTTCTACGGTGAATGAGGCCACACAAATGACGGACATCAGCCGCAGTGCTTTTTATAAGTACCGGGATGCGATCCTTCCTTTTCAGAATATGATGACCGGCAGGATCATAACCTTCCAGTTCATGCTGCATGACGAGCAGGGCGTGCTGTCGCTGATCCTGGGCATTTTTGCCCAGCAGAAGGCCAATATTCTGACCATCAACTCGATCATTCCTACCAATGGCTGCGCTCTGGTGACCATTTCTGCGGAGACTTCCGATGTTTTGATCACCCTGGAAGATCTGCTGCATCAGTTGGGTGAAGTACCCGGCGTGATCAAGGCAGAGGTCCTGGCTGGCTGACAGACTGCAGTGTTATTTCGATACCGCCTCGCTTTGCGAGGCGGTTTTTTGCACAATCTGTCAATGAAGCGCGTAGAATGGGGCGGAGGTGACGGAAATGCTGATCGTGCTGAAATTCGGCGGCACATCCCTACAGGATCGGGAGAGGGTGCTGACGGCCGCCCGTCGGTCTGTGGAACTGGCCCGGCAGGGAACGCAGGTGGTAGTCGTGGTTTCTGCTCAGGGGCACACCACGGATCATTTGGTGGCGGACGCGCTGGAAATGGATCCCCAACCGTCCCAGCGGGAAATGGATGCATATCTTGCGTCCGGAGAGCAGATGTCTGCGGGGCTCATGACCATGGCGATCCAAACACTGGGACAGCCGGCGGTCAGTCTGACCGGCTGGCAGGCAGGACTGCTGACAGATGGGGTTCACGGGAATGCCAAGGTCAAGGGCTTGACCAATGACCGCATACGCAGAGAACTGGACAAAGGGAATATTGTGGTGGTCACCGGTTTTCAGGGGATCGACCAGTCGGGGGATATTACCACCCTGGGCCGTGGCGGTTCAGATACCACAGCGGTGGCTCTGGCAGCTTTTTTGCAGGCAGATCTGTGCCGGATCTATACGGATGTGGACGGCGTTTACGATAAGGATCCCCGAAAACACCCGGATGCAGTCCGGTATGAACGCATTGGCTATGGACCCATGCTGACCTTGGCCCGGCAGGGGGCCCAAGTGCTGCACGACCGGTGTGTGGAATTGGCGATGGAATACAAAGTGCCGATCCAGGTGCTGTCTTCCTTCCGGTCGGGGTCCGGAACGATGGTTGTGGATTAGTTTTTCCAAAAACGGGGAACACTATTCCGGGAAAGTCATAAAAATCACAGAAAAAACCTCTTGACAACGGACAAATGCTGTGCTAAAATGCACAGGTAATAAAGAAGGCTGAACATCCGCCTCACCGCAAGCGCAAGGCAAAGCGGTTCATAATCCACCTTCCTGTTAGGGAAATTGTGCGAATTATGCGGATGCTTTGGCGTCCGCTTTTTTGTTGTTAATTTGGAGGTGCTTACCATCGCAAAGTTAGATCATCAGCTCAACGAGGAGATCCGCGATAAGGAGATCCGCCTGATCGGTGCCGACGGTGCCCAGCTGGGCATTCTGTCTGCTGCAGAGGCCAACGCAATGGCTGAGGAGCAGGGCCTGGATTTGGTGAAGATCTCTCCCAACGCAGTTCCCCCTGTCTGTAAAATCATGGATTATTCCAAATTCTGCTACGATCAGAAGAAGCGGGAGAAGGATGCCAAGAAGAATCAGAAAGTAGTGGAGATCAAAGAGATCCGCATGAGCCCCAGCATCGATACCAACGACTTCAATACCAAGGTCAAGGCAGCCATGAAGTTCCTGGCAGACGGCAACCGTGTTAAGGTCAGCGTCCGCTTCCGGGGCCGTGAGATGGCACATACCAATCTGGGTGAGAAGCTGCTGATGGAGTTTGCTGAGGCCTGCACCGAGATCGCAAATATGGAAAAGAACCCCAAGCTGGAAGGTCGCTTTATGGCGATGTTTTTAACTCCCAAAAACAGCAAGTAAGCTATTTATAACGAAAGATACGGAAGGAGAACTACCTATGCCCAAGCTGAAGACCCATAGCGGTGCCAAGAAGAGATTCAACCTGACCAAGACCGGTAAGGTTAAGAGAGCACACGCTTACAAGAGCCACATCCTCACTAAGAAGACCACCAAGCGTACCCGTCATCTGCGTGCTACCGCTTACACTGACCAGACCAATGTCAGCGCAATCAAAGAGATGATTCCGTACAAGTAAGGCAGAATAGGAGGATATAGAAAATGGCAAGAGTTAAAGGCGCAATGATGACGCGCAAGAGAAGAAATGCTACCCTGAAGCTGGCCAAGGGCTACTGGGGTTCCAAGTCCAAGCACTTTAAGATGGCCAAGCAGCAGGTTATGAAGTCCGGCAACTACGCTTTCGTCGGCCGCAAGCTGAAGAAGCGTGACTACCGCCGCCTGTGGATCACCCGTCTGAGCGCAGCTGTCGCTCCCTTCGGTTTGAACTATTCCACCTTCATGAACGGTGTTAAGAAGGCTGGCATCGAGTTGAACCGCAAGAGCCTGTCCGAGATGGCTATCAACGACAACGCTGCTTTCGCTGCGATCGTTGAGAAGGCTAAGGCTGCTCT
>JAGBEM010000234.1 GCA_017936985.1 Oscillospiraceae bacterium | reverse complement strand
TTTTCGATGGTCAGATTCACATCCTGGAGGGAATGTTTTCCCTTTGCCGCCGCATAGGAAAAGGTCAGATTTTCGATCTGGAAATGTGCCATGATAAGGCCTCCTGTAAGTGTAATAAGGTGGGGATCAGCCCGAGAAAACCATACAGCAATAAGCCGATGGGAGAAATCGGAGCCAGATACCAATCCGGGGTGAAGGTGGCTGTGGTATGCCCCAAGGAAATAACAGCGATCAATGCCGCGGACAGTACAAAGACCGCACCCAGCAGCCCCCAATCCCGGGATGACATCCGGTAAATCATAAAGCTGGTTCGTTTGGCTGTGCCGTAGCCCCGGCTTCGCATGGAATCCGCAGTGACAATGCTGCCCTCCAGCGCCCAGGTGGTCAGGCACCCCAGAACGCTCATCGATTCTGCTTTTCCATTCATTTCTTTTCCAATGGACTGTCTTGCCCCGGTGATCTGTCTGCCTTTACGGATCAGGCTTGGTACCATCCGGAAGATCATCACCAGCAGTAAGGATAGGGACGGCAGCAGATTGCCGAACAGGCTGGTGAATTTATCCCCGGTCATCACGGCGCTGTAGCAGGAAAACCAAAGGATCATGGTTAAAAACATCCCGGACAGGACCGCGCCATAGATTAAGGCTTCCAGTGTATAAGGTATCCCAAGGAGCAAAAACAGTACCGTGGTACCATCCCGATTGACCAGAGGATTCAGCAGGATCACCGCCAGAAACAGCGGCATCATCAGCAGAATCTGCTTCAGGCCCTTGCTTCCCCGGAGCAGCAGATAGTAGCCCAATGCCCCAATTAGCCCGGTAATCAAAAATGCCGGATGCAAGATCACAACCCCGAACCCCAAAACAGCAAGGAAGAATATGAAATTAACTGCCGGATGATAGCCGGAGAACGCATCCCGTTTCATATAAACCTCCAGACAAAAAAGAAAAAGCTCCCGAAATTCGGGAGCTTAAGAGAACGCAAAACACACCATACCGCTTAACGGCATAGTGATTGCATGCATCTTTTTGTATCCTGCCGGATGCAAAAAGGATACGCATAATTTCCGGTTGCCGCGCAAGCGGCGAGGAAATTGCGTTTGAAATCAATTATTTCTATGCCAGAGCATAGAAATATCCGCTGGACAGCCCCCAAGAGTCCTGCGTACAGATCTTTTCGTCCGTATTCCGACTCCGGACGCCCTTATGTATGTCTCTTCTCAGCTTGCGCCAATGAGATCATACGGCTTCATGTCCGTCTACGGCGGCTTGGTACCGTTGGGATTTTTCCCCATTCCAATTTAACGAATGACCTTTGAAAACAATATATGAGGTTTTCACCTTTTTGGATATATTATCACACTGATTTTCAAATTTCAATCCCTTTGCCCGATTGACAAACAGGTTTTCCGGTGCTATTCTATTGGCAAGTGAATATCCGTTTGAGTGCCTGTGGGTGTGGTAACAGCCCCATGGGAGAATAGAGAATCGTGTGCGAATCACGAACGGTACCGCCACTGTATGCGTGGAGGTTCTGCATGAGGCGAAAGCCGGTCATTGGGGTTTCCCTGAGAAGGCCATGCAGAACCCGGGAAGCGCAAGTCAGGAGAACTGCTTAAACGATGTGAACCACACCGGGGTCTGCAAGTACGGACTGCGGTGGTCTTTGACGCGGAAATACGGCTGCGGCAATTCCTTTGGGAGTTGCCGCAGTTTTTGTTGTCCCGGTTGCCTGGAAGTCCTCCCCCTTCTTCCGGTGATTGCCCTTCCGGGACAACACCGCGGCAAAGATGTGAAGCGAAATCTGCATAGCAACGCTATGAGATCAACACGATTTGTAAAACAGGTGCAATTCCTGTACGTGCCCGCCGCCGTGAATACGCAGCTTCTTTCTTCTGCCAATGCCGCAATTGGAAGAGAAAAGAAACCCAGTAAAGTCGGAAAAGACGAATCGTGTTCCCAATATTCATACGCCGCGAGTTCCGGCCAAGGGAAACATAATCATTTAAGGAGAGTAATGAACATGAAAAAAATCATCGCGCTTTTACTTGCTTTGGTGATGGCTTTGTCCCTGGTTGCCTGCGGCGGCACCGACACGACTGATACCACACCCTCTACCGAACCTTCCGTAGAGTCTACCCCCGCAGCATCTGATTCTGTCGGTGCTTCCTTTACTGTCGTTGTTACCGATCTTGACGGCTCCGAATCCACCTTCGAATATACCTCCGAAGCTGAAACCGTTGGTGAAGCTCTGGTTGCGGAAGGTCTGATCGCAGGTGAGACCAGTGAATGGGGCCTGATGGTCACCACCGTCAATGGCATCACTGCTGACTGGGCTACCGAAAATGCTTACTGGGCATTTTACATCAACGGCGAATACGCACAGACCGGTGTGGATGCAACTGAGATCACCGATGGCGCAACTTACAGCTTTGTGAAGACCATTTCCTACACCGTGATGGGCGAGGGTGCAACTACCTTCTACTTCACCGCACAGGATCTGGACGGCAC
>JAGBEM010000233.1 GCA_017936985.1 Oscillospiraceae bacterium | reverse complement strand
GTATCGCCGCCCTTGCCGGACATGACCCGACCCAGCAGCATCAGATGCTCGATGTCGTAGAAATGGCTATACTGCACCACAGTGTAAGCCAAGTAAATGCCAATGTCGTGGAAGACCTTTTGGGCCCGTGCGTCATCGGCTTCCATCAGCTTCTGGACTACCTTCAGCTTTTCGGCAGGGGTCAGGCTCTCGTCCAGCTCGATGCCGGCTCTGGGCGCCAGCTTGATGACGGCGTCCTGAGAGAAGTACTTACAGCCCACACCGATGTCGGTGGACCATTCGTCCTCCATGGCTTCTTCGTTCAGATCCACAGGCGCAAAGGCTAGCTCGCTGATCCAGCCCAGCACATTCTGGTCCTTATCCACATAGCCCACAGCTTCGCTGGTGCCCATGGAAAGGCCCATGATCTGACCGCAGCCCATTCCCATTGCACCGGCCAAAGCAGATACATCACCGTCGTTTGCTACTACGATGGGTACATCGCCAATGGCAGCGGCTGCCCGGTCATAGACAGTCTTGACCTCTTCCCAGCGATCTCTGGGAACACAGTAGAAGATGCTGGAGATCATAGGCGCATTGCCGATGAAAACGCCGGCAGAGGAAACGCCAATGCCATCCACTCGGGGCATTTTGGATGCGGCGGTGCGGAAGGAATCCAGGATGCCTTCGTACTGGTAGCTGGGGTCGGGATTGGTCTTGGGATGCCAGACTACCTCCTCGGAATAGACCACTTCGCCATCGATGACTGCGCTGACCTTTCGGTCAGAGCCGCCTGCATCAAAGCCGATGCGGCAGCCGTCGGTATGACCGCCGATGGGGACGGGGGATTCGTTAGGGGCAGGACATTCGTTCAGGGGCAGGTCAATGATCTCCAGGGGGCGCTCGTAGAGCTTTTGGAAAAAGTCATAGTCAAAGGCCCGCTGACCCTCGGGGGAGTAGGCGCTCTGCAGCTTCTTTGTAATATCGCTACAGCCGCAGACATAGACCTTAAAGCCGCCGATGGACCACAGCAGGAACTTGGTATAGCACTCCACAAAACGGTAGTCTGCATCCGCCATTTCGGCAGTGCCGTGAATTTTGGCGTGGCGAACGGAAATGAAGCCATTGTTACGCTCTACGGCGATGGATATGGGCTGCTGGGCACCCTTGCTGTATTCGTTCATCCAAACGCCAAAGGGGATGAAGCCGGGATCCAGCTGGGGCACGTGCTTCATATCATAGGAAATACCCAGATAATTCATAATATTCTCCTTACTTGCGGACCTGGGCAGCAACCTCTGCCACGATCCGGTTCATGTCCTCCCACTTGTTCTGCATATCCGCTGCCAATTTGATCTGCGTTCTGGCGCGGACCAGATTATGGTCAGCGTAGGCGGTCTTAAAGTACAGGTCGCCGTCCAGATAATCCTTCAGGAACCGGGTAGCCAGCTCCAGGGTGATGGACAGAGCGCCCATAGGAAGCATTTTGACTTCGGTGTCTGTCAGTGCGGCGGCAGCCTCCAGAAAGCCCTTGGTGTAGACCTCAAACAGATGCAGGTCCAGGCTCATCTTGCTCAGATCCCGTTCGTCTTCCTCCGCGGTGGCGGCACCGAAACGGATGGAATCGCCGAAGTCATGCAGGCTCAGACCGGGCATAACGGTATCCAGATCCAGCACACACAGGGATTTGCGGGTCTTTTTGTCCAACAGCACATTGTTCAGCTTGGTGTCGTTGTGGGTGACCCGCAAAGGCAGCTCGCCGGACTCGCGCATTTTCTGCAGGGAGCAGGCGATCTCCTCCCGCTCCAGCAGGAAGTCGATGTCTGCCTGGACACCGGCCGCGCGGCCTACATTGTCGTTCTTGATCGAATCCTTAAACTGGCGGTAACGGTCTACAGTATTATGGAACTCCGGGATGGTTTCATACAGCGTTTCGGCAGGGAAATCCGACAGCAAATGCTGGAACCGTCCAAAGGCGATGGCGCTCTGATAGAAATCCTCGTCAGATTCCGGCATATCCGTGCAGAAGCCGCCTACGAAATCGTATGCCCGCCAGAACTCACCGTCCTCATCCCGGTGGTAGAAAAGACCGTTGTGGGTGGGGATGAAGTGCAGCGCCATTCGGGGATCATCCACCCGCTGACGCAGAAATTCCGTAACAGCGCTGACGTTGGACATCAGCCGCACAGGATCCCGGAAAACATATTTGTTGATCTTTTGCAGAACGTATTCGGCACCGGTGTCGGTGGTCAGTTTGAGCGTGTGGTTGATGTGGCCATGACCGAAGATATGGCAGCTGACAGGATTGCCGTCCAGCTGGAACGCATAGGCAGCCTTTTCAATCGTCATAGAGATTACCTCATAATTTGTTTTGATAAGAAAAGTGGCGGTTTATGCACACCACTTCAATTTTATATTCTAGCACAGATCTAAAGAAAAAGCAATCTATATTATTTGTCAGTTTCCGTAAAACACCGGGATGCGTCTTAGACACATCCCGGTGTAGGATTTTTGTATAGCGGCTCAGCACTGCTTCATCAGTCGGATGTAGAATTCCACAGCTTTGCCGATGGTTTCCAGACGGATCCGCTCATTATTGCCGTGAATGGTGGCACGCTCTGCGCTGGTCAGATCCATGGCGGAGAACCGGTAGACATGGTTGGAGATCTTGCCGTAGTGACGGGAGTCAGAGCACTGGACCATCAGGTAAGGGGAAACGATACAACCGGGCCAGGTGCCGGCTACGGCGGCGGCTACCTTATCCCAGGCGTCACAGCCGGTCTCAGAAATGGGACTGGGCTCGAAAGATTCCAAAGCCGAGATGGTGACAGCATCGTTCTTTGCGGTTTTGCGCAGGTAGCCAAGGGCGGATTTTACGCTGTCGTCAGGGTTTAAGCGCATATTGGCTACCATCCGAGCTTCTGTGGGGATCACATTCCGGGCAGGGCTGCCTTCCATCTGGGTGAAGGCTACGGTGGTGCGAAGCAAAGCGTTCATTTCACCGCCGGAGGTTTTTCCCAGCAGATCCAGCACCCAGCCAAAACACCAGAGATTGGCAAAGATCATCCGGTACAGGAAGGTGGAGTGGCGGCCCAGGGTATCGAACATTTCCCGGACAGGCTTGGTAATGTGCATTTTGAAGGGGTGGTCTTCCACCTTTTTGCAGACAGCGGACAATATGCCAACAGGGGTGTGGGGCTTGGGGGCGGAGGCGTGGCCGCCGTTGGATACGGTATGGAACTGAGCATTGATCATGCCCTTTTCCGCGATGCCGATCAGACCGCAGGGCGCTTTGACGCCGGGGAAGACATTTTCCACAACTGCGCCGCCTTCATCCACCACCAGGGCAGGCTGGATATGGTGGTCGATGAACCAGTTGACGATGTTCACAGCGCCCTGACCATTGACTTCCTCACCGCCGGAGAAGGCGAAGTAAATGTCATTTTCCGGGCGGAAGCCCTTGCCGATCAGGTGGTTGGCAGCGGAGAAAATGGCGTTGAAGGTGGCCTTGGTGTCCAGTGTGCCGCGGCCCCACATGACGCCGTCTTCAATAACAGCAGCGAAGGGGGGCTTGTCCCAATTGGCTTCGTCCACGGGAACCACATCATAGTGGGCCATCAGAACCACAGGGGCTTTGTCGGACTTGCCGGGCCAGCGCAACAGTAGCGCCCGGTCGGGAAGCTGGTTCATGGAGCAGATGTCAAAAACCCGGGGGTACAGTCCGGGAAGCAGGGAGATGAGCTTTTTAAATTCTGCGTCATCTTCCAACTGCTTATCGTTATAGGAAACGGTTTTGCACTGGACCAGTTGGGCAAGAGACTGGATGGAAGCATCCCGATCAAAGGAGAGCTGTTTCTCGTCCACAGAAGGCTGCGCCTTGGGCCGAAAGGCCAGTGTGCGGATCAGGATCACTGCCAAAAAAAACGCAACGATGCCCAAAATGAGATAGCCGACCATTTACAGCACTCCTCTCTTGTACAAGATCCGACCGATGGCGATGGTAAATAGGGCAGATACCGGAACCATGATGCCCACAGTGCCGGAATCCAAAGCGGGAATGAAGATGAACAGCACCAGCATTAGACCGATGGGAGCCAGTGCCAGCTTCCAGTTCTTGGAAACAAAGGCCACGCCCAGGCCCCCGAAGAGCGCGGGCAGGATCTGCTCAAAGGCAGGCTGCAGCACCGGCGCCTGGAGCACAGGGGTCAGCGGCACGATCAGAATGACACCGATGATGATAATTGCGGTGGTGACGATGCTGGAGGTTGCGATGGCGATGGTGGAAATGACCTCGCCCTCTTCAGAGTTGGCGCTGACTTCATTTTGCTCCAGAGCGTTCAGCGCGCAGGGCAGCTTCAGATTGGAAATATTACCGGTCACAAAGCTTAAGTAAGAGCCGCCGGCACCCAGCATGGGAACGAAGGTGACGGTTTCGATGGCGCCAACCGCCCAGTACATGGGAGCGGTAGCCACGAGGCCCAGTCCCAGTGCGCCCCAGTCGGGGGAAACACCGAACAAAATGGCGAGGGTGACAGGGAAAGCCAGCAACAGAACCATAACGGACAGATTCCAGATCCGGCCGTCCCGGTGGACAGAGTCCATGTAAGACAGATTCTTTTTCATCGTTCGCACCTCCTTAACCGAGCCATGCGGTGATAGGAATGGCAGCAGCCATACCCAGAACCAAAGAGATGGGCAGGGCGTATTCGCTGAGCCACTTCAGCTTGGGTTTGCGCATCAAAAGTCCGCAGACTACCATGACAATAGCGGACACTGCCATGACGCATACCGGGATCAGACCGGAAGTGGCGGATACGGCGATCTGCTTTTCTACCTCAGCACCGTTTTCCATCACGGTTTCGGTGATAAAGCGTGAGGAAGGATCCCACAGCCGGGAAATATCGCAGAACACAAAGCCCAAGAATGCGGAGATCATGCCGATAAACAGGGCGCTCTGGAAAATGTCTGCCCATTTGGCATCCCGTTTACCGAGGCTTGTCATACCGCTTTGGAGCTTTTTGCCGATGACCGGCACCAGCCAGATGCCCATCATGATGGAAATGGTCATGACCAGCGTGACATTTAGATACTGTTGGGCGGTCAGGGCAATGTCAGAGCCTAAGGATTGCTTCATGGCTTCCAGAGCGTTGCTGGCGGCAATGGTCTCGTAGCTCATGGAGCCAACCACGGAAAGCCGCAGCCAGGGCAGGGGAAGACCCAGCTTTTTGCTCAGCGTGATGACACTGATGACGATGGCCACTGCCGGAGCGATGGTGAAAATTGCGGCAGTTTTGATAGTTTTACGGATCTTCTTCTGGTCCATACCCAGTTCCTTGCTTCGCTTCAGAGCCTTCACCAGGAAGTACACGGACTGTCCCAGTACAACGGCTACCAGCAGTGCAACAATGACGAACAGGGCAGGGTGGTTGACACTGAATTCCATGGAAAACACCTCCGGAAAAAAGATGGGTCTATTATAGCACGCTGCTACAGTAAAAACAAGGAAAAAAGCGACCGGTGAACAAACCAGTCGCTTTTGGGAAGAGCCTAAATAAACTGCGCCAGGATAGACAGCAGAACAGCGGTCACAAGACCGGCAAAGGTCAGAGAGAAGCTGCTGACGGCGCCGGCCAGCTCGCTCAGCTGTAGGGCTTTTGTAGTACCGATGACATGGGAGGCTGTACCAAAAGCTACGCCTTGGGCCACCGGTTCTGTGATCCGCAGCAGCTTGCACAGCGCCGGCCCCAGAATACTGCCCAGAACACCGGTGATCACGATCACAGCGGTGGTGATGGCGGCAATGCCCCCCAGCTCCTGGCTCAGCGCCGAGCCGATAGCGGTGGTGACGCTTTTGGGCAGCAGGGACATAGTAATGGCCTGATCCAACCCAAAAGCCAGGCATAAAAGATACACAGAGCCAAGGCTGCATACAGTGCCGGCTACAACGCCGATGCAGATGGCGCCAAGCTCTTTTTTAAGCCGCTGGAATTGCTCGTAAAAGGAAATAGACAGGCAGATGGTTGCCGGGGTGATCAGCCAGTTCAAAATCTGGCAGCCAGCCTGATAGGCTTCGTTGGGAATGTCAAACAGCTGCAAAAAGAGGATAACGAGGAAGGATGCGATTAGCAGCGGATTCAAGATCGCCAATTTTCCTTTTTTCTGGCAGATGCTGCCGATGCCGAAGACAGTCAGGGTCAGCATTACATAAAAAAAGGTGCTTCCGGAGATGAAATCATCCATTGTCCTTACCTCCTTTTCTGCGCTTCAGGATCCACTGGGTCACAAGACCGGCTGCTGCAAAGACCAGAACAGTGGTGCCCACCATGATGATCACGATGGGCAAGAGCGCACTGCGCAGCGCATCCCAGCAGGAAAGCAGATTCACACAGGGCGCAACGAACAGCACCGGCAAAATGCCGGTCAGAAAACTTCCTGCATCCTTGACTGCCGGAAGCTTCAGGATCTTCAGTGCCAATGCGGCAAACAGAAGCACCATGCCGTAAATGGCGGCAGGGATGGGGAAGGGGATCAAAAAACGGCACAATTCACCCAGCAAGGAAAACAGGATGATGATCGCCGCCTGGCGTAAAAACTTCAAAAACAACGCCTCCTGGAAAGAATTTTCGTATAAAATGGATTATAATGGTGCAATGTGGAAAAGTCAATGGATCTAATAAAGCACCTGTTTCAAAAAATCTTGTCAAATTCCTTGCTATTTGGATCATTATGCGGTAAAATATATCGTATGTTGATTTTCGTCGGGAAAGAGGTGCTGACTATGTCCCATCCGGGCTTTGATAACGAAAAGTATCTGCAGACCCAGTCTGAGCATATCCGGCAGCGGCTGGCTAAATTCGGCGGCAAGCTGTATCTGGAATTTGGCGGCAAGCTGTATGATGACTATCATGCGGCAAGAGTTTTGCCCGGTTTTCAGCCGGACAGCAAGCTGCGGATGCTGCTGCAGCTGAAAGATCAGGTGGAGATGGTCATTGCCATCAATGCCGGCGATATTGAGAAAAATAAGGTTCGGGGCGATCTGGGCATCACCTATGATGTGGATGTGCTCCGGCTGATCGATATTTTCCGGGGCTTGGGACTGTACGTTTCCAGCGTTGTGCTGACCCGGTTCAATGAACAGGCGGCAGCCAAGGCATTTCAGGCCCGGCTGGAGGGAATAGGTGTCCGGGTATACCGGCACTATGCCATTGAGGGGTATCCTTCCAATATTTCCTATATCGTCAGCGACGATGGCTACGGCCGCAATGATTATATCGAGACTACCCGGGAGCTGGTAGTGGTTACCGCGCCGGGTCCCGGCAGCGGCAAGCTGGCTACCTGCTTAAGCCAGCTGTATCATGAGCATAAGCGGGGCGTTAAGGCCGGCTATGCGAAATTTGAGACCTTCCCGGTGTGGAATTTGGCGCTGAACCATCCGGTCAATCTGGCCTATGAGGCAGCAACGGCAGACCTCAGTGATGTGAATATGATTGATCCGTTTCACCTGGAAGCCTACGGCCAGACGACCGTGAATTACAACCGGGATGTGGAGGCGTTCCCTGTGCTGGTAGCCATCTTTGAGCGGATCTTAGGGCAGTGCCCCTACAAATCCCCCACGGATATGGGCGTCAACATGGTAGGTAACTGCATTGTGGACGATGGGGCTGTCCGGGAGGCTTCCTGCCAGGAGATCATCAGAAGGTATTACGATGCCTTGTGCGACCAGAAAAAGGGAAAGACCGGCGATGATGTGGTCCTGAAGCTGGAGCTTTTGATGAAAAAGGCCGGTGTGGATGTGTCTGCCCGGAAAGTGGTTGCTGCTGCGCTGCAGCGTGCTGAGCAGACCGGACGGCCTGCAGCGGCTATGGAACTGCCGGACGGTCGGATCGTTACCGGTAAGACGACGGATCTTTTGGGGGCCTCCGCAGCACTGCTGCTGAATGCCCTCAAGGCCATTTGCGGTATGCCTGACGAGCTGCATCTGATCTCGCCGCTGGCCATTGATCCGATCCAGCATTTGAAGGTGGATCATCTGGGCAACCGTAACCCCCGGCTGCATACCGATGAAACGCTGATCGCACTGTCTATCAGTGCTGCCACCAATCCTACGGCAGAATTGGCCATGGAGCAGCTGAGCAAGCTCCGGGGCTGCGAGGTCCATTCTTCTGTGATCTTGTCATCGGTGGATGAAAAGACATTCAAGCGTTTGGGCATCAATCTGACCTGCGAGCCCAGGTATAAGGCATAAAAAAACAGGATGCGAAAGCGTCCTGTTTTTTACTTGAATCTATGCTTCCAGGTGCTTCTGGAAAGCAGCACCAGAATGGGGAAGATCTCCAGGCGGCCTGCCAGCATATCGATGGACAGGATCACCTTGGAAAAATCACTGAAAGCACTGAAGTTACCGGTGGGACCTACCAGTTCCAGACCCGGGCCGATGTTATTGAAGCAGGCAAGCACCGCCGTCAGATTGGTTCCCAGAGAGAAGCCGTCCAGGGAAATAAGGATGGCGCTGACGATGATGATCACAACATAGGCGGCAAGGTAAGCGTTGGTGGTATCCAGAACGGATTCCTCCACCACCCGGCCGCTGTTGCGGACCACCTGGACCTTGTTGGGGTACAGAACCTGGCGGATATTGCGCCGCAGGCTTTTAAACAGCAGCAGCACCCGGGCGACCTTGATGCCGCCGCCGGTGGAGCCTGCGCAGGCACCGATGAGCATCAAGCTGACCAGGATCGCCTTAGAAAAGCTTGGCCACAGGTCAAAATCTGTGGTGGCGAAGCCGGTCGTTGTAATGATGCTGGAAACTTGGAAAGCGGCATGGCGCAGGGTTTCTGCAAAGGAACCGTAGGTGCCCCACAAATTCCATACGATCAATCCGATGCTGCCTGCCACGATCAGAAGGTACAGCCGCAGCTCTTCGTCTTTGAAAACGCTTTTAAACTGCCGCAGCAGAAGCAGGTAGTAACAGCTGAAATTGATGCCGAACAGCAGCATGAATACGGTGGTCACATTCTGCAGATAGGGACTGTAGCTGGCCATGGAATCGTTTTTGATACC
>JAGBEM010000232.1 GCA_017936985.1 Oscillospiraceae bacterium | reverse complement strand
GGCTGCTGTCTTTGGTATCACAAAGGTTGCGGCACTGGCGTACCTGATGTTTAATCTGTTTTCTCCGCCCTGCTTTGCGGCTCTGGGTGCAATGAATGCAGAGATCAAGCAGAAGAAATGGTTCTGGGGTGGCATTGCCCTGCAGCTGGGTACCGGATACAGTGTGGGCTATCTGGTTTATACCATTGGCACGCTGGTCACCGGCGGTGCTTTGAATGTGGGTGCGGCCATCGGCGGCGGTCTGTTTGTCCTGGCCTTTGCGGCGGTGCTGGTTTATCTGTGCGCTACTTCCGACAAGAAGGTAAAGGCAGAGTATGCTTTGAGTGGAAAGTGATCGCCATGGAATTTGTAGATTATGTGATTATCGCGGTCATTCTGGTGATCGTAGGCGTTGCTGCATGGAGCATCTATAAGGCAAAAAAGAGCGGCAAGAAATGCATCGGCTGCCCGGACAGCTGTGCCTGCTCTTCCGGAAACTGCGGCTGTGGCTGCAGTGGCTGCAGCGAGGGAAAATAAAAAAGAATCTCCACCGGCTTGACCGGTGGAGATTTATTGTTATGCGCGCTTTAAGATGATGGGGTACAGGGCTTCGTCCAGACGGGAGGTATCCTCACCGTTGATGATGGACAGCAGAGTCAAGGTGTCGCCGGACACCTCATAGGTTTCGTAGATGCTTTCATCGATGCCGTATTCCAGACCGGCGGAGGTATAGAGCTTACCGTCCTTGGCATCAAAATTGCCTTCAAAGCTGCATTCGGCGATGAGAGCATCGATTACTTCACTGCCAAGGGCTTCGTCCAGCAGATCATCAATGGAAATGTCCAGGCCTTGCATCAGCTCTTCAACAGTGATCTCCATTTCGGAAGCGGCAATCAGGTCCTGCATATACTTTTGCAAGCCGGTGTTTAATACCTGCTTTAGTTCTTCCAGGGAAGTGTTCAGCTTTTCACGGTCAACAGTCATGCTGTAGGTGCCGTCTTCCCGGAAGGTCATGACGATGGTCAGGTTGAATTCGTCTACATTCCAGTATGCAGCCAGTTCTTCGCCGGCGGATTCTGTTAGGCCCTGGTTGAAATAGTCTGCGTAGTTGACTTCGCCTTCCCAGGTGCCGATGAGAGCGTCAGTCTCTTTGGTGCAGCCGGTAAAGTTCAAGGCCAGCATCAGCAGGGCAAGGGAGAAAGAAAGGATCCTTTTCATAAGAAGTACCCCTTTTTTTAGATTTTACCTGCTTATTATACTAAAAACGCCGCCCGGTGTCAACCGGGCGGCGTTTGGAGGTTGTGCTCATTTTTCATAGTCTGTATGCTTCTGCAAAGCGATGCGGAGCGCATCTTCACTAATTCCTCCATCTTCAAATACATCATTTAGCAAATGAAACTGCCCATTCTTATACGCATAGAGCACAAATAATTGCCCACTTGGCATAATAAATTTACAGTCACCAATTACTTGTTGGTAGTTCGTTCCTAAAAATTCGTTTCCGCCATGGAAAAGAATGACATAGCCACTGTCAGAACCATAATATCGATTGTTGGCACGGTGTCCATCATCTTCCCACGGTCCCCACTCCTGACCAAACTTTTTTTGAAAATGAGATTCGATTTCCTCTTTTTGACTTTGTGTCAATTCATCGCCGTACGCCTGCGTGCCTGTACTCTGGCAAGCAGCCAGGCAGCCCAGCAGAAGCGTTATGATCAGCAACCAACATATTTTCTTCATTACAATAACTCCTTTCTCATTCCATATGAGATTATGAAAAATCATTTACGTTCTTTTTTCAGAATTACCAAGAGAAGGTTTCCTGACGTTTATCATGCAATATCTTTGCATTAATGATCGCGGCTTTGCTGACTAACCCCTGATCATAGGCATCACTTAAATCATGAAATACTCCATTTTTATAGGCGAAAAGCATAAAACCACCATATTTAAATTCAAATTTCTGATTCGCAATCACCTTGGTAACCAGCGTGCCAAGAGAACCGTCTGGAAAAGCAAGAAGAATTATGTATCCATTTTCAGAGCCATAGTATCGCATTCCAAGAGTAATTCCTTCGTCATCCCAACCACGAAATGTATGCTTTTGTGTTTTTGCCCAGTGGTATTCTATCTCCTTTTTTTGCCATATGCTCAGTTCTCCCGGCGCATGGATATTCAGTACAGCAAATACTGCACCCAATGTCACTACCACCGCTAGAGCAATGATCAAAAGCACTTTTTTCTTCATCATAATACCTCCATTCAAAGTCACAAAAAGCGCATAAGCTGACCCTGTTTCGGTACAGCTTATGCGCTCGCTATGCTCGGTTTATGTTGCCCTTTGAAATGGCAGGAAGGTGTCGGCGAGAGTTTACGCAAAAAGCCGGACCGGCTGAATGTGTAAATCACAGTGATCACCTCCTGTTATTTATATATAAATTATATCACAGGATAAGAATCCTGTCAACAGCAGAGTGGGGCACAGCAAATGCTGCGCCCCACTGGATAGCTATTGGAAATCAGGACTTCTTCTTGATCTTGTTTAGCTCGGCGTTCAGATCCAGCAGCTGCTCCTTGGTCAGGTTGATATTCATCATGCCCAGCATACTGGTCAGACGCAGGACGGTAAAGCCGCCCATCATCTGCATCATGCCTTCGTTCAGCTCAAAGCCGCCCATGACCTTTTCGCCCTTCTTGGGCATCATCTTTGCCATCATGCCGGCAAAGAGAAGCTTGCCGCGGACAGTTGCCAGAACGTCGCTCATTTTGTCGTTCAGGGACAGGTAGCCTTCCTTCTCGGTGATGTCAAACCAGTTGAGGACGGCACCCTTTTCCTTCAGACGGTAGGCTTCATTGAAGGTATCGACCTTATTGATGATGCTTTCGTCCTTCAGATCACCGGCAACGGCCACCAGCTTGGTGGTGCCGGCGTTGGGAACATCGAAGTAGAAGAAGGGCAGGCCGTTGTGGGTCTGGACACCCAGGGAAACGCCGTTGGCGAACAGCTCTACGGTGGGCTGGTTGGAGTAAACGGTGACCTTGGTCACATCCTCTACCCGGTCAACATAGCGCTTTCCGCACAGGTGGACCATGGGCTCGGGGTTCAGCCACGCCTTGTAAGCATAGAAGGAGTCCTTCTTATACTTACGGTCGAAGGTCATCAGACCCTTGTGGTTCTGGCCGTTCTCGCCGCCCTCTGCACGGGCATCGGCGCCGAAGTCGTACATATTCCATACGTGGGTTGCCCACAGGTAGGGGCGTGCGTCGATCTGCTTGATCAGCTCTTCGTGGTAGTAAGCCTGGTATTCTTCGGTGTAGTCACCCTGGACAGGCTTGGAGGTATGCCAGTTCAGAGCTTCACAGCCGTACTCGGAGATGCCGATGGGCTGGTTGGGATACTTTTCGTGGAACTTATCGAACCAGGGGCCGTTCATGGAGGTGTCGCCGCCGTACCAGCCGAAGTAGTGGTTATAGGAAACGGTGTCGGGGATACGGACATATTCCTCATCCATGCCACACATGGAAACGACAGCCATGGTGGTGAGACGGGTCTTGTCCATCTCGTGGCACAGGTCGTTGAGGATATGGTGGTTCTCCAGCAGATCGGGGTCGGAAGCGCCCTTCATGGTGATCTCGTTGGAAAGACCCCAGACCACGATGGAGGGGTGGTTATAGTTCTGGGTGATCAGCTCTTTCATCTGGCTGACGGTATTCTCGCGGCCGCCGGGCATATGCTGGGAAATGTAGGGAATTTCGGCCCAGATGACCAGACCCTTTTCGTCGCACAGGTCATAGAAATACTGATCATGCTGGTAGTGGGCAAGACGGATGGTGGTGCAGCCTACTTCGCAGATGTATTCGATGTCCTCTTCGTGGTGCTCGGGCAGAAGAGCGTTGCCGATGCCCCAACGGTCCTGATGACGGGAAACGCCCCGCAGGGGATATTCCTCACCGTTGAGGATGAAGCCCTTCTGGGGGTCGATCACGAAGCTGCGGCAGCCAAAGCGGGTGGACACATTGTCCAGCACCTTGCCGTCTTCGCACAGCTCGACCTTGGCGGTGTAAAGGTAGGGATCCTTGCGGCCATGCCACAGGTGGACATTGTCAATGTTGAATACGGCCTTGGTATCGTTGCAGGTTGTTTCAGCAACGACATTGCCTTCTGCATCCAGCAAAGTGTAGTGCAGGGACTGACCCAGCTTGCCGTTGGTCACAAATACTTCGACCTCTACATTAGCGTTGCTGCCGGCGACTTCGGGGGTGACCTTGATGCCGGGGCCGCCGTAGTAGTCCAGGTCAAAATGGGACTCAGAAACGGCAATGATGTTCACATTCCGGTACAGACCGCCATAGAAGGTAAAGTCGGCAGTCTGAGGATACACGGTTTCGTTGGGGGCATTGTCCACAGCAATGACGATCATGGTGTTGATGCCGATCTCGTCGGTAATGTCACAGCGCCAGGTGGAGTAGCCACCGTCATGGTGTGCCATGTGCTTGCCGCCTACATACAGATCGGCAGAGGAGTTGGCGCCGTTGATTTCAATGTAGTAGCGGTCAGCCTCGGGCAGGTCTTCTTTGCTGAGTTCCTTGGCGTAGATGGCAGTGCCGCGATAGTAATCGTTGCCGCCGTCCTGGCCGTCCAGAGCGTTCCAGCTGTGGGGCAGGTTTACAAAATCCCATTTGTTGTCGATGGCAGAGGGGATCTCGGTAGACTGCTTGGTGAAGGCCCACTTGCGGTTGATGTTCAGAATGGTTCTCAAGATGTATTCCTCCTGTATGTTCAATGTATCATCGTCTGTTATCATACAACAATCTTGCCAATTTTACAATGGTTATTTTTTGGATTATTGGATGATTTACAGAATATTCATAACAAATAGCAAAAGCGCACCGCTTGATAAGCGGTGCGCTGAAAATTAATGGCGCTGAGTCTCGTCAGAGAAGACTTCACAGAATCGAGCGTGGAAAGAAGGCTCCCGACCGGCAGCGTAGAGGTGGGAAATATCTCCGAAGGCACTCATGCGGAAATAAGCGGTGCCTTCCTGCCGTTCTTCCGTGTTCAGGGTCGTCACAGAGGAAGGTGCGGCGCAGGTGCCCTGCCACAGCAGGACAGGGGAGATATTCAGCAGATGGCTCAAAAGGACACATTCCAGACCGAAATGGCAGAACAATACGATGGTATCCGTATTGGGATTTTCTGCACGGTAGCAGTAACCGTCTCTGACGTAACCGTGCTTTGCCAAGAGCGCATCCAGGCCGTCGGTGACGGATTTGTAGTGGGTTGCCATGTCGGCGGCGGCATAAGGAGCAGGCTCAGTCCAGTGGTCTTTACTGAAAAAAGCTTCTTCTGCGGTCCAGTCCTTGGGATACCAGTCCCAGCAATAGCTGACACGCTCAATGTTGGGCCGTTTTACCTTAACAGGGAATTCTTCCAGCCAGGGCAGGATCTCTGCTTCCCGATTTATGCGCTGCAGAGTTACATTGGCGGTATCCCTTGCACGACCCAACGGGGAGACATAGAAGGCTTTTACATCCAGCTTTTCCATGCGGTCAGCAAGACATTCCGCCTCCAGCCAGCCGGTGGGGGTCAGGGAATCAATAGAATAATCGGGGTCGCAGTGACGGACGATGATCAGTTTCATAGCTTGCTCCTTCCGTAGTGTTTGCAGTTATCATATATCATCGGGAAGATAATTGCAAGTCACACCGGGTGAAATCTAAGAGAATGGGCAGAGGAAAGTCTGCGCGGGGGAGATTTATTTGTGATAGCCCTTGGCTGTAAGCAGGGCAAGGACTTCGTCCGGATTGTTAGCGGTGACCTGCTAAGTAGTTCATAAATTTCCCTCTTGTTAAATGTGAGTTTTGCAGGGTAATTTCAGTATATAGCTGGAGTCTTCAATTATCAAGGCAATTTTTTGGTAAAAACAGGGGGTGATTTCGTGAATATTGGGTGTTGAATAGATGGCGCAGGAGACTACGGGACTCGATTTGCGTCTTCGCCCGGGAATGGGCGAAGACAAATGTAGCCACCAGTTTTTGAACTGGTGGCAGCAACTGTCCACCGGACAGTTGCATTCAGATCGGTTCGAATCCCTCCCATCAACAAAATTAAAAGCCCAACCACATCTGTGGTTGGGCT
>JAGBEM010000231.1 GCA_017936985.1 Oscillospiraceae bacterium | reverse complement strand
TGGGACTGGAGCTTTCCTGCCCGGAAGCCGCCCGGCTGATCCTATCCGCAGAAGCATTGCCGCCTGTAGCTTCTTACCAGCCCTGTGGCGAAGCACCGGAATATGATACGGATGCCATGGAAGTGCTGCTGCGCACCCGGCAAATTGCCCTTTCTTTATTGAACGACCCTAAGTTCTCCCCCAACGAAGCATTGGCACTACTGCTTTACTACGGCTACCAGGCCCAGGCGGAGCTGGACGGCGAGGACGCGCCGGATTTTGCCCCCAGGGAGATCCTGTACCACGCAAAAGAAATCGCCCCGGAAAGCGATGCCGCAGAACTGATCCGTTTCTTTACGGAACTGGAGATCCTGACCCCCCAATGGGCCCAACAGCTGAAATCACCGGCAGCCCCTATGCTATGGCAGGAGGGATTCCGTAAGCTGGCCCGGTACTTTGTGGAGCGGTACTGGCTGCAGGCCGTTTCGGATTATGATCTTGTCTGTCGGGTCAAATTTGCGGTGATCTCCTGCCTGCTGATCCGCAATCTCGGGGGCAATCTGACGGTCACAGCACAGCGTTATTCCAAGGAAATTGAAAACGATGCAAACAATGTGGATTCTTTGCTGGATGCCGCATACACTTATGAAGCCTTTACAGACACCAATCTTCTGGGACTGCTTTTGAGATAAGGAGGATATCATGAAAAAACAATTGCTTGTCATGTTCGCCCTTCTGTTGGCTATTCTTCTGTGCGCCTGTTCCGCCGCCAACACCCTGCATTTCATTCAATATCACGGCGTTGATTATGAAATCGACACCCAGGCGCAGACGATTTCCGATGGAACTTTTCTCTACGAATATACCTTCTCCGGAAACAAAACCTCCTACTCCATCACTGTAAACTATCCCAACGGCTCCAGTTACACGCTGTCCCAATCCGGTTTTACGGGCAGCAGCAGCCACAGCAGCAATTACAGCCCCGCACTTTTCGCCTCAGGGGACATCTTGTGCGATATTTTGGCCGATATTCTCCTGAACGAACAGGAAACCGGCCTGCAAATCACCGGCGAAAAAGTCTTTTTACTTTTCATCCTTGCGGGTGTTGGTATCTTCTATTTTGTTTCCCCACACACCGCATGGTATTTATCCCGGGGGTGGTATTATAAGGACGCAGAACCTTCCGATGCCGCTTTGATTTGGACACGCATCAGTGGTGCGATCTGTATTCTTCTTGCCATCATCGTCATTTTCTTGCCGATCTAACGGACAAATAATCACCGCCGCACCGATTTGGTGCGGCGGTAATTTTTACTGCATCAGTTTGCAGACAAGTTCTGTATACGCAATGGGATCTTCCAGGGGAAGCTCTGCCATCAGCATAGCCTGGCAGCACAGAAGCTGGGCATAATCCTTTGCCTTGACGGGATCCTCCGTCACAGCGGCAAGCATTGCCTTGACGGCGCTGTGTTCCGGATTCAGCTCCAGAATACGGCCGACGGAGAAGGCAAATTCCGGATTCACGCGCTTCATATACTTTTCCATCTCAAAGCTCATGCCGGAATCCGGAGTGATGCACACCGGGGCGCTGCCCAGATCAGCGGACAGCTTCACTTCCTTGACCTGATCGCTCAGTGCGTCCTTGATGAAGGTCAGGAAGCCCTTCAGCTCCTCTGTTTTTTCCTCCAAAGCCTTCTTCTCTTCTTCCGACTGCAGCTGCAGATCCTCGGTGGTCACATTGCAGAAGCTCTTTTCAGAATAGGTCATCAGGGTCTGAGGGATAAATTCATCCACTTCATCGTTAAACAGCAGTACATCGTAGCCCTTGCTTTGCAGAGTCTGGACCTGGGGCAGCTTGGCAAGGCGGTCCTTATTCTCACCGGGAGCATAGTAGATCTTTTCCTGGCCATCTGCCATGGATTCTGTATATTCCTTCAGGGAGATCAACTTACCCTGTTTGTTGCTCCAGAACAGCAGCAGATCCTGGGTGGCCTCCTTGTGCATACCGTAATCCGCCACCGCACCGTATTTTAGCTGACGGCCGAAAGCGGCATAGAACTTCTCGTACTTTTCCCGGTCATTTTCCATCATAGATGTCAGCTCGGACTTGATCTTTTTCTCAATGGAGCGGGCGATGACTGTCAACTGGCGGTTGTGCTGCAGCAGCTCGCGGCTGATATTCAGGCTCAGATCCTGGCTGTCTACCACGCCCCGGACGAACCGGAAGTGCTCCGGAAGCAGATCCTCACAGTTTTCCATGATCATCACACCGGCACTGTACAGCTGCAAGCCCCGCTTAAAATCCTTGGAATAGAAATCAAACGGCGCTTTGCCGGGGATATACAGCAACGCCTTAAAAGATACCGCACCTTCCACGCTGGTGTGCACAGTGCTTACGGGTTTTTCATAGTCGAAGAACTTCTCCCGATAGAAGCTGTCGTATTCCTCTTCCGTCACGTCCTTCTTGCTCCGCTGCCACAAGGGCACCATGGAGTTGAGGGTCTGCTCCTCAGTGTAGGATTCGTATTCATCAGAATCTTCTTTCTTCCGGGATTTGCTGACCTCCATACGGATGGGGTAACGAATATAATCGGAATATTTGCGGATCAGATTGCGGATGGTATACTCCTGCAGGTATTCAGAGTAGTTTTCCTCCTCGGTATCTGCCTTGACGGTCATGATCACATCCGTACCGGCAGCGTCTTTCTCAGCAGGTTCGATGGTGTAGCCGTCTACGCCATCAGAAGTCCACTTCCATGCGGTATCTTCACCGTACTTTTTGGAGATAACAGTGATAGAAGATGCCACCATAAACGCAGAGTAGAAGCCCACGCCGAACTGACCGATAATGTCGATGTCCTCCTGCTTTTCCATAGCCTGCTTGAAGCCCAAAGAGCCGGACTTGGCGATGGTGCCCAGATTTTCCTCCATTTCCGCTTTAGACATACCGATACCGTTGTCAGATACCGTAAGAATACGGTTCTCTTCATCCCGGGTAATGGTAATGGCAAAATCACTGCGGTTTAAGCCTACTTTGTCATCTGTCAGAGCCGTGTATGCCAGCTTGTCGATGGCGTCCGATGCGTTGGAGATGATCTCCCGAAGGAAGATCTCCCGGTGGGTGTAGATGGAGTTGATCATCAGATCCAGCAGTCGCTGAGACTCCGCTTTAAACTGTTTCTTTTCCATAGTGCATATTCGCTCCTTTGTGTTTTAGCACTCTTTATATGTGAGTGCTAATATTATATCGCAGTTTTTAAAAAATGCAAGCCCCTGGAAAAAAGTTCTTTCTTTATTTACAATTATGTGTTAGAATTATCATGAAATATTATGTGCATAAGCAAAGGAGTATAAAATGATCACTGTCAGTAACCTCGGAATGCAGTTTGGCGGTCAATGGCTGTTCCAGCACGTGGACCTGCAGTTCCTCCCCGGCAACTGCTACGGCATTATCGGTGCCAACGGTGCAGGCAAATCCACCTTCCTGCGGATCCTCACCGGCGAGCTGGACTCTACCACAGGCAGCATTTCCATTGAAGCCGACAAGCGCGTTTCCGTTCTGAAGCAGAACCAGAACGCCTACGACGAATATTCCATCATGGACACCGTCATCATGGGCAACCAGCATCTTTACGATGTGATGAAGGAAAAGGACGCCATCTACGAAAAGCCGGATTTCTCCGACGAAGATGGCATCCGTGCCGCCGATCTGGAAGCAGAATTTGCAGAGCTGGGTGGCTGGGAAGCCGAGTCCGACGCGTCGCGCCTACTGCAAGGTCTGGGTATCGGCACAGAACTGCACTATGACATGATGGGCGACACCGACCCCCGACTGAAGGTCAAAGTCCTGCTTGCCCAGGCGCTGTTCGGCAATCCCGACATCATCATGCTGGACGAGCCCACCAACAACCTGGACATCGAAGCCATCAACTGGCTGGAAGACTTCCTGCTGGACTTCCCCGGTATGGTCATTGCCGTTTCCCACGACCGTCACTTCCTGAATACCGTCTGCACCCATACTGTGGATATTGACTACGGCAAGATCAAGATGTACGTCGGTAACTACGACTTCTGGTACGAGTCTTCTCAGATGGTTCAGGCCATGATCCGCAACAAGAACAAGAAGAACCAGGAAAAGATCGAAGAGCTGCAGCTGTTCATCCAGCGCTTCTCCGCCAACAAGTCCAAGGCCAAGCAGGCTACCGCCCGGCGCAAGCTCCTGGACAAGCTGACGGTGGAAGAAATGCCCTGCTCCACCCGGCGCTATCCCTTTGTGGGCTTTATGCCCGAACGAGAACTGGGTAAGGATGTGCTGACCGTTAAGGATGTGTCCGTCACAGTAGACGGCGTCAAGCTGCTGGATAAGGTCTATTTCTCCGTCAACCGCACCGACAAGATCGCTTTTGTGGGTGAAAACGAGTTGGCACAGACCGCTCTGTTTAAGGTGCTTATGGGCGAGCTGGAGCCGGACGAAGGCTCCATCAAATGGGGCGTTTCCACCGTGCGCAGCTACCTGCCCAAGGATAACAGCGAATATTTCGACGGCAACAAGATGGAGCTGGTAGACTGGCTGCGTCAGTACAGCGCCAAGAAGGACGATGTGTACCTGCGGGGCTTCCTGGGCCGGATGCTCTTTAGCAATGAAGATGTGTTCAAGAGCGTGGACGTGCTCTCCGGTGGTGAAAAGGTGCGCTGTATGCTTTCCAAGATGATGCTCTCCGGCGCTAACGTAGTGCTGCTGGACCAGCCCACCAACCACCTGGACATGGAATCCATTCAGGCAGTAAACAAGGGTCTGGAGGCCTTTACTGGTGTCGTCCTGCTGGCTTCTCACGACCACGAAATGCTGACTTCCACCTGTAACCGGGTCATTGCATTCCAGCCCGACGGTACCATCGTAGACCGCTACGGCACCTACGACGACTATCTGGAATGGATGGCACAGCAGAAAGGAAACGAATAATGGAAAAGATTCTTGACATTATCACTGCCAAAATGCAGCAGGCCTTTGCCGATGCCGGCTACGATGCATCTTTCGGCCGGGTGACAGTCTCCAACCGCCCCGACCTGTGCGAGTACCAGTGCAACGGCGCTCTGGCTGCTGCCAAGCAGTATAAATGCGCTCCCATCCAGATCGCCAACGCCGTAGTTGCCCAACTGAACGCCGCTGACTACGACATGGTGGAAGCGGTCATGCCCGGCTTTATCAATCTGAAGCTCAGTGGCGCATTCCTGCAGAAGTATCTGGAAGCCATGCGTACCGCTCCTGATTTCGGCGCCGCCAAGATCGGCGAAGGAAAGACCTGCGTTGTGGACTACGGCGGAGCAAATGTTGCCAAGCCCCTGCACATCGGCCACCTGCGGCCGGCTATCATCGGTGAGGCGCTGAAGCGGCTGTACAAATTCCTGGGCTACAACACCATCGGTGACATTCACCTGGGCGACTGGGGCCTGCAGATGGGTCTGATCATCGCAGAGCTTCATGAGCGCCAGCCGGAACTTCCCTATTTTGACCCCAACTACACCGGTGCATATCCTTCCGAGCCTCCCTTTACCCTGTCTGAGCTGGAAGAGATCTACCCCACTGCTTCTTCCAAGAAGACCGATCCTGTTTTTGCTGAAAAAGCCCACACCGCAACCTACGAGCTGCAGCAGGGTCGTCCCGGTTACCGGGCCATCTGGAATCATATCATGGGCATCAGTCTTCCCGACCTGCACCGGGTCTATGACAATCTGGATGTCCACTACGAAAAGTGGCTGGGTGAAAGCGATGCCGATCCCTACATTCCTGCTATGGTTGCCGACCTGAAAGAGCGCGGTCTGGCTGTGGAAAGCGAAGGCGCGCTGGTCATCCCTGTTGCAGAAGAAACGGACAAAAAGGAGGTCCCCCCCTGCATTCTGGTCAAGTCCGATGGCTCTGCCATCTATGCCACCACCGACCTGGCAACCATGGTCCAGCGTATGGCCGACTGGCAGCCGGACAAGATGCTCTATATCACCGACAAGCGGCAGAATCTGCACTTTGAGCAGGTGTTCCGGGCCGCAAAAAAGAGCGGCATCGTAAATCCCGAGACCGAACTGGAGCACGTGGGTCACGGCACCATGAACGGTGCAGACGGCAAGCCCTTTAAGACCCGTGACGGCGGCGTTCTGCGCCTGGAGCAACTGATCAAAGACATGACAGACTTCGTCCGTGCGAAGGTAGTCGAGAACAAAATTGTAGACAAGAGTGAAGTGGAAGCCACCACCGCCAAGATTGCTCTGGCTGCGCTGAAATACGGCGATTTGAGCAATCAGCCCACCAAGGACTACAATTTTGATCTGGAGCGTTTTGCCGCCTTTGAGGGCAATACCGGCCCCTATATTCTCTATACCATTGTTCGTGTCAAGTCCATTCTGGCAAAATACGGTGCCTGGGAGCATCTAAGCATCGCTGCCCCGGCAAACCCCTTTGCCAAGGATCTGATGCTGGCTATCACCAAGTTCTCCCCCACCCTGGAAAGTGCTCTGCGGACTTCTTCCCCTAACCTGATCTGCGCATACATCTATGAGCTGGCAGGCTGTGTGAACAAGTTTTACCACGAGACCCGGATCCTGGGCGAGGAAAACGAAGAACTGAAGGCTGGCTATATTTCCCTGATTGGCCTTGCCAAGAACATTCTGGAAACCTGCATCCACATTCTGGGCTTCTCTGCCCCGGAGAAAATGTAATAGGAAAATCGCCCGGCCAAATGGCCGGGCGATCGTTATTAGATCGTTATTAAGTTCCATGCTGTGTGCGATACAATTCTGCGTAAATGCCGCCCTTGTCCACCAATTCCTCGTGGGTGCCGCATTCGGTGATGTGGCCATCGGCAATGGAAATGATCCGGCTGGCGTTGCGGATGGTAGAGAGCCGGTGGGCAATGATCAGGGTCGTTCTGCCCTTTGCCAGGTTGTCAAAGGCCCGTTGGATCTTGGCTTCCGTCACAGAATCCAGCGCGGAAGTTGCTTCATCCAAGATCAGGATGGGCGGATTCTTCAAAAACACCCGGGCGATGGCTACACGCTGCTTCTGTCCGCCGGAAAGAAGCGTGCCCCGCTCGCCCACATAAGTCCCAAAACCCTCAGGCATGGCCAGAATATCCTCATAGATCTCCGCTTTCTTTGCCGCCTCGATGACTTCCTCTTCCGTAGCATCGGGCTTACCGTAGCGGATATTTTCAAAGATCGTGTCCGCAAACAGGAACACATCCTGCTGCACGATGCCAATATTCTGATGGATGGATTGCTGGGTCACAGACCGCACATTCTGCCCGTCAATGCAGATACTTCCCTCGGACACATCGTAAAACCGGGGGATCAGCTGGCACAGGGTCGTCTTGCCGCCACCAGACGGGCCTACAATGGCGATCGTCTCCCCGGGGTTGACCGAAAGGCTTATATCCTGCAGCACCTCCAAATCGCCGTCATAGGCGAAGGAAACGCCTTCTACCGTAATTGCGCCCTTGACATCCTTCAGCGGCTGGGCATCCGGTGCATCCTGTACTGTCGGCTCGGTACGCATGATGTTCACAAACCGGTTCAGTCCCGCAAAGCTGCTGGCAAAGGTCTCTGAAAAGCTGGAGAGCTTGCGCATGGGGCTGGTAAAGGAAGCAATGTACAGATTAAAAGTCAAAAGATCCCGGTAGTCCATCTCGCCCTGCATGATGTAATAGCCGCCGATGGCCAGCACCACCACATTCAGGCTGCAAAGGAAGAACTCCATGGAGCTGTGGAACAAGCCCATAGATTTATGGAATTCCCGTTTGGAAGTCTTAAACTGGTCGTTGGCGTTGGTGAAGCGGTCATTTTCCACTTCTTCATTGGCGAAAGCCTTGGCGGTGCGGATACCGGACAAGCTGCTTTCGATCTCTGCGTTTATATGGCCTACCTTCTGCTTGACCGCCTTGGAGGCATTGGACATACGCTTGCGCATAGTCGCCACGACCACCAGGAAAATGGGGATCATCACCAAAACCACCAGCGCCAGCCGCCATTGGATGGTAGCCATGACCACCAACGCGCCTACGATGGTCAGCACCGAGGTCAGAAGGTCTTCCGGCCCGTGATGGGCAAACTCCGTCAGGTCAAAAAGGTCTGTGGTCAGCCGGCTCATAAGCTGGCCGGTGCGGTTGCGGTCGTAAAAATCGAAGCTCAGCTTCTGCATATGCCGAAAAAGATCCGCACGAATATCCGCTTCCACCCGGATGCCGAAGGTATGTCCGTGATAGCTGATAACGAAATTCAGCAGCGAGCGCAGCACATACGCCAGCACCACCGCGCCGCAGATGATGAAAAACGTCCTGTAAAGCTGGCCCGGCAGCATATCGTACAGGGCGCTTCTGGTCACCAACGGAAACGCCAAGTCGATAATCGCGATACCGACTGCGCAGGAAACGTCCAGGATGAACAATCCCATATGGTTTTTGAAATAGCTTAAAAAAATCGTCAGCGGCGATTTTCTCTGAAAGTCTTTGGTGGTCATAAGCCGCTCCTTTTCTCATAATAGAAAAATTATACTGCAAACTTTCTGTTTTCGCAAGCTGTATTGGATTTTTTCTGAATTTCTGCTATACTGGTATCAGAATCACATTAGGAGGCCACTATGCAGATCCTGTTTTCCGATCAAGACATTGCCGTATGCGTCAAGCCCGTAGGATTGGATTCCGAAGTCCAGGTCCCTGCGGAACTGAAAGATCAACTGGGCGGCGAAGTGTTTCCGATCCACCGCCTGGATAAAAACGTAGGCGGTGTGATGGTCTACGCCCGCACCAAGGCCGCAGCCGCGGCGCTTTCCAAAGCCGTGCAGGACGGCAGTTTTGTAAAAGAATACGCCGCCATGGTTCACGGGACGCCCCCTGATGCTGGAGACTGGGAAGATCTTCTATTCAAGGACAGTACAAAAAATAAGGTTTTCACCGTAAAACGAGAGCGCAAAGGTGTCAAAAAAGCTCGGCTCCAGTACCGGCTGCTTGTGGGCGGAGCGGAAAGTCTGGTCCACATCCGGCTTCACACCGGCCGCAGTCATCAGATCCGGGTCCAGTTTTCCAGCCGGGGCTTTCCTCTGTTGGGCGATCATAAATACGGCTCCCGGGATGCAGCGTCTGCCCCCATGCTGTTCTCCTGCCGCGTCACTTTCCCCTACCGGGGACAGCTGCGCAGTTTTGAAGCCCTTCCGGACTGGGCTGCAGGTGCCGATTTTGTGCAATTTTAACAACATCGTTCCTTTAATTTTTTCTTGCTTCATAATTACTTAACAAATTGATGCCAGTTTATTTAATATTCCCGTGATATTCTATAAGTGTAAATAGTGATTTGAAGTTTCTTTTTCATTTTCTCCCTCTCTTTTCTCAAAAAGAAGCTCCGGTACCGTCTGGTCAACGATACCGGAGCTTCTTTTTGTGTTATTTTGTAAGCGGCAGCGGTATAGGCCTGCCAATGTAATTCAGACCATATTTCTCAACCAACTGACGCGCCTTGGTGAGGGATTTCACATCATAGGCACTGGTGGCTTCATGAGCATCGCAGCCAAAGGTAACCGGACACTGCTCCTGCCCTGCCATTTCCCAGAAAACTTCATCCGGGTAATTTCTGCCCTGGCGGATCCCCAGAAAATTGATTTCTAGCGGCACATTGTATTCTCTGGAGGCTACGCAGATCTTTCGCATTTCCCGGCGATATACCTCCCGGTCACCGGAGAATTTGAAAATATCCGGGTGGGCAACATAGGTAAACACGCCGGATTGGATTCCTTTGATCACGGTAGCCACATATTCCGCCAGCTTCTCTTCCGAATCAGTATTTCGCTGAGAACCATGTCCGCCCGGATGCTCGTTGGACAGGAAATGCTGCCCCAGGATCAGGTATTCTGCGCCAACGCGCTTTGCAATCTCCAGCATTGCTTCAAAATAGGCCGGGTAATATTCCATCTCAAAACCGATATGCAGCTCGATCTGATCCCGATACTTTTCCCGAAGCTGCCCCAATTCAGAGAAATACTCACCTAACCGGGCCATAGGCACACGGAAGTGGGATTCATGACCGTCCGGGAAGATCCAGGGCGCATGGTCGGAAAACCCCATGTGCTTGATGCCGCCGGCAATGGCGATTTGAATGTATTCCTCCGGCGTGCCGGTGGCGTGATCGCACCAATGGGTGTGGGTGTGGTAGTTGTAATCCATAGCAAGATTCCTTTTTTCTTTGCTATGTTATAGCATATTTCAAGGGATTTTGCAAGAAAAAGGAGCGGACTTACGTCCGCTCCTTTTTAGCTGTTTTCTTCCAGTACCTGAGAAATCGTGTAGACTCCATTGCCGATCGCATTCGTTCCAGGGTCAATGCCGTTTGTAGGATACATCCCCCATGCCATGATTTCTCCGGTTGAACCGTCAATCGTGACCTGGCCCATGTCAAAATACCGCTGCGCATCACCATCAATCTCCATGATCACTTCCTCGGGAAGATCAACAAAATGGAGAATCCCCTGGATCCTGGTGCATTCGTACTGGCTGAGGTCAATGGCCTCTTCCAGGTTATGTCCACCAGCGTCAAATTTATAGGAAATGACCTCATTGGTAGACTTGTGTTTCAGCTCGATAGCCACGCCCTCAAAGCTATGGTAACGGGTATTGTCTGCGCCAATCTGACACCTTGTCACAGTGGTCGTTTTTGTAGAAACAACCTCACCAAACGCATTTTTCTCTGTTTCTACTATATCATAGCTGTAAGAATACACTCTTATGTAGTCTCTCCAGTTTTCTGTTGTCAACTGGACGGTCTGCACAATTTCATGCAATCTGGCCGCGTTGATATATCCTGTGCCGCTGCCTTGACGAATGACCAAAGGCGCTTGGGTTTCACTTTCTTCTCCACCTTGCTGCGCATCATTATTGCCATCCTGTTGATCAAAAAAGCCGCCAAGCTGGCCGAGATCACCGCCGTTCTCATTGTCCTTCTCGCAAGCTAACAAGCTAACGCAAAGGATCATGGTTAAAATAATCAAAATAATCTTTTTCACTGTCTTTTTCTCCTTACTGGTTTTCTTTCCCCTGCTTTACATATGTACCTGCTGGCATAAGGCCCATCTCGTCTAATTCACTCCCATCTGCTTCGCCGATCACCAGTTCTATCTGGCCATCAGCAGAAGTAACAACATGGGCATCGTAGACTAGTTCCCCGTTTTTATAGACATTGAGAAACTCCTTCGTTCCCTCGAACCACTGCTTACTCTTTATGGTGGCATCCCAACTCAGTTCCTGCCCCTTACAAAGGAAGGTGCCGTCAGCACGAATTTCCAGTGATCCCAATTCATTCCAACCGCCCACACAGTCCCAAACACCACAGACAAGCTCATAGAACTCTTCGCTTGCCTGGGGCTCTTTTTCAGTGTTTCCTCCATCAGGCTGGTCCTGCGAGCCACCCGGCTGGCCCAAAAAATCATTGTTCTGTTCGTCCTTTT
>JAGBEM010000230.1 GCA_017936985.1 Oscillospiraceae bacterium | reverse complement strand
GATGAGACTTTTTCTGAAGAAATAAAGACTACCTGCCCGCTATGCGGGTGGGTAGCCGATGTCACTTCTTTGGAGACGGCCCAACTTTCGTGGAAATGCAGTTTTTGTGGATCAAAAGGTGATGCCGTCGATTATGTTCAAGCCTATTATGGGCTGTCGCGCGTGCAAGCGGTATTTGAGTTGTGCCGCAAACTGGACGTGACCATAACCCATCTGCATACCATCACTGCGACGGAACTGTTGGATACAACCTACCAACCACTTGAGGAGTTAATTGAAGGAATGCTCAGCCCAGGCGTATATATTCTAGCCGGAGCATCCAAAATCGGAAAATCATGGCTGGTTTTGCAGATTGCGCATCATATCAGTACAGGGACACCTTTATGGGGAAGGAAAACCATAAAGAGTGATGTGTTGTACTTAGCATTAGAAGATACGGAACGTCGAATCCAACGGCGCCTATTGCAGATTTGCCAGGGTGAAACGGGGAATATTTCGTTTGCGACTGAAGCGGAAATCTTGGGCAATGGGTTTGAGCGTCAGGTGATGAACTTCCTGCAGGATCATCCTGAAGCGAAGTTGGTGATTGTTGATACGCTGATCAAGGTGCGGCAGGCGAATTCAACCAACAATGCGTATGCGGATGACTATGCCACTATGACGGCCTTCAAAAGACTGGCAGACCGGTATGGTGTGGCGATACTGATTGTCCACCATACTCGGAAAAAAGAGGCTAAGGATATTATGGATATGATCTCCGGCACAACCGGTCTGATGGGCTGTGCGGACGGTGCCATGGTACTGGAACGGCCGGCGCGCAGGTTGCCGGATGCCTCAATCAGTATGACAGGACGGGACCATCAGGATGCCCGGATCCAATTGCGGCAGAACGCCCAGACAATGTGTTGGGACTTTGTCGGTTATGAAGATGAACTTCCTCCGCAGTCCCGGGATCCGGTCTTACAAGCGATCAGTTCTTTCTTGGAAGATCATGGGGCGTGGGAAGGAACAGCAGAGCAGCTATTACAGCAGATTTGCGCTATCAATCCAGAGTTAAAGCTAAAAGCGAACTTTCTTGCAAGAAAGCTGAACGCACAAATCAAAGTGCTGCAAGATACATATGGGATCCGGTATCAATGGCACAGAAATGCGGGAGGAAAATGGATCTCATTAGAGTTCATGTCCGATATGACCGATGATGTCCGATAAAACCGATGTAGGGGAATCATCGGACATCATCGTACACATCGACATGCGGAATAATTCACGGTGTGTTAATAAGTTCATTGTGTCCATATGGTATAATATTGGTGACGAAACACCGTATTTGCCAGCGGAAAGGAGTAAATATGGCAAAGAAACGGTCACACGGGGAAGGCACGCTTTCCCGGAAAGAAAATGGCCGCTGGGAGATCCAGATCATGGTTGGATACAAGCCAGACGGCAAACGAGATATACGGTCTTTCTCTGGGGAGACCCAGCGGGAGGCGAAAGCAAAGCGAGATGAGTTCCTCAGAAAACGGGAAATGGGATTGCTTACCGGAAAAGATCTTCGGTTTGAGGAATGGGCGGACACCTGGTTTGAAAACCACAAGGATAACATCAAACCCACAACCCAGGATGGCTACCGGTATACGTTGCGGATCCTGAAGGATCACTTTGGACGGCGGAAGCTGTCGGAGATCAAAGCCATGGACATTGAGCAATTTCTGAAGAAGCTTCGCAAGGATGGCAGGTCTGACTCCGCGCTGGCCCAGTGCCGGGGAATGCTATTTCAGATCTTCAACAAGGCTGCTGCCAATGATATCATCCTCAAAAATCCTGTGGCCTTCGCGGACAAGATGCGGAAGCGTCCGCCCAGAGAGAAGGAAGCCTTTACTGCCGATGAAGTGCGTACGCTGCTCCGGGAACTTCCCGAGGACAAAATTGGTTGGAGCATCCGCCTGATGCTTTGCACGGGAATGCGGACGCAGGAGCTTTTGGGCTTAGAGCCAAGACACATTGCGCAGGACGGTTCCTCTATCAATATTGCCCAAGCTGTGGTAATGGTGAAGGGAACGGCCATCATTGGGACACCCAAATCCTATGACAGCTACCGAACGATTCCCGTGCCGGAACTGGTTCAGTACTGTGCTCGGAACCTGCGGAGTACCGATAAGAAGTTCATCTGGGAAGCCGGTAGGCCGGACATGCCCTGTAACCCATCCCACTTCCGAACCCAGTTCAAAAAGGCTCTGCAGGGAGTCGAGGGTGTCCGTGTACTGACGCCACACTGCTGCAGGCATACATTTGTCTCGCAGATGCAGGCGCTGGGTGTGGACATTGAGACCATCCAAAATATCGTGGGTCACGCGGAAATCGATATGACACGGCATTATCTGCATGTGCAAGAGCCCAAAAGATTGGAAGCCGCGCAAAGATTTAGCGAAGCTTTTTCGAAAAAAGGCAAGGGAACTTTCGGGAACGTTTTGGACATAGTGGACCACCTAAAATCGTCCTGATTCAAGATGGATTCAAGATAAAGTGTAGCGGGCTAATCGGGTGTAGCGGCCCGGTTCGGAAAAATGGCATTTGAGAGGTAAAACCACCATTTTGACAAAGAAAAAGTCCTGAAAACCATTGGTTTTCAGGACTCGGTGGTGGAGATAAGCGGGATCGAACCGCTGACCTCTTGAATGCCATTCAAGCGCTCTCCCAGCTGAGCTATACCCCCATATTCGGTTTGCTGTACCAGACAGCTTTCGTATTATAGCAACAGCAAACCGATTTGTCAATACAAAAAACGAAAAATTCCCAGATTTTTTAGATGGCGATCAGCGCACATCCATAGGCGGTTTGGGCTGGTTGTGTGTCCGGGCGCTGGTGCGGCCTTCGGGGTCGATTTCCCCAGCCTTCATCAGTGCGCGCTTGGTCATAGTCGGGCCAACAAGCTCATAGACCAGAACCGCAAACAGGACCACATTACGGACCACTGCACCGTCAGGCAAGGATGCGGCGGTCAGCGCCATGCCCAGTGCCACACCGGCCTGAGGGAGCAGGGTAATACCCAGATTGTTGGTGATCGTTTGGGAGCATTTGGTCAGCCGGCAGCTAATGCTGGCACCGGAAATTTTACCGGCAGAACGGGACAGAATATAGATCACGCCCACGATCAGTGTCACCGGGTTTGCCAATACCTGCAGATCCAGTTCTGCGCCGGAAATAACAAAGAAGAGAATATTCAGCGGTACAGTCCAGCCATCTACACGCCCCATCAGCTCTTCGGAAGTGGAGCAGATGTTGCAGAAAACAGTGCCGGTCATCATACATACCAGCAACAGAGAAAACCCGCAGTGGATAGGTCCAATAGAGAACTTGATCATAGACAGTCCCACTGTCAACAGCACGAAAGCTACGGACACGGCCATACGCTTACTGCGGGAGTGGAAGAACTGCTCCACAAAATTCAGCAGATAACCCATAACACCGCCCAGAATCAGCGAAAGTACGATCTCCAGGATGGGCTCTACGATCATGCTGACAGCGCTGACAGTGCCGCTGGAAAGGGTACCTGCGATGCCAAAGGATATGGAAAACAGCAGCAGTCCCACAGCGTCGTCAATGGCAACCACCAGCATCAGCAGCCGGGTCAAAGGGCCGTCAGCCTTATACTGCCGAACCACCATCAGTGTGGCAGCAGGGGCGGTGGCAGATGCAATGGCACCCAGAGTAATGGCAGATGCGATGGAAAGCATATTGGGGAACAGCAGATGCACTGCGATCAGGATCACATCCACCACAATAGTGGTGATCACAGCCTGAAGAATGCCAATGGTAATGGCCTGCTTGCCGAAAGTTTTCAGCTGACTCAGACGGAACTCGTTGCCCATGGCAAAGGCAATGAAGCCCAGTGCCACCTGAGTCAAAATGCTCAGGCCCTCCACTTGCTCCAGAGAATTGAAGCCTAGGCCGGGTACCTTCAGCGCACCGAGGACATAGGGCCCCATCAAAAGTCCGGCTACCAGATAAGCGGTCACAGCGGGGAGATTCAGTTTCTTTGTCAGCCTGGACAGCATCAGACCGCCGATCAGCGCCACAGCCAGACAGATCAGATTGGTTTCCAAAATAATACGCCTTCTTTACCTTCATTCATTTCCGTGCCGTATCATACCACTATTGCACCACAACATCAAGCGCAAAACTTGCCAAAGTTTACCCGTTTTTTTAGGCGGAATAAGAGCGATTTTACCACAATGGAAACGTTTCATTGGAAGATGTCTCGTGGTAAAATCAAATTATCCCATAAAAATAATTTTATGTATGTGGACTATGAAGCGGGTGGCCTGCTGATCTTTTTCTGGTTGGTGTATGTGCTGTTTACGCTGGGTATGGAGCGTACAGCGCTATCTTCTGGATGATGGTGTTTTTCCTTGACAGATGCACCAGGGGCGGTTTTTATCTTCCGCGATACGCCATTTCTTTGCATAGTAGAGCGCCAAAAACAGGAATTCTACTGACAGGAGAGTGCCGAACCGGCAAAGTAGGTAGACCATACAGTCAATAATATGGTATGGTGGATCCGGATTGAAAAAGGAAAGGTGTTCAAAATGAGAAATGTTAAGATCGTTGCGGATTCCTCTGCCAACGTGTTGCAGCTGCACAGCACTGCCTTTGCCGCAGCGCCTTTGAAAGTGATCACAAACGAAGGAGAATTTGTCGATGACGGTGCTCTGGATTTGGAGGAGATGGTTTCCTGGTTCGCGTCCTATAAAGGAAAGTCCAAGACCTCGTGTCCCAATTCCTCCGACTGGCTGGAAGCCTTTGGGGATGCAGACGAAGTCTACTGCGTGACCATCACCAGCGGCCTGTCCGGTAGTTATAACGCTGCCTGCGCAGCAAAGCAACTGTATGAATCGGAAAATCCAGATAAGCGCGTGTGCGTCATCGACTCCCTCTCTGCCGGCCCGGAATTGGTGCTGATCATCGAAAAGCTGGAAGAATACATTGGGCAGGGACTTTCTTATGAAGAGATCTGCCGGAATATCGAGGCGTACAAGCAGCAGACCGGTCTGGTGTTTATGTTGGAGTCGTTAAAGAACTTTGCAGCCAACGGCAGAGTTTCCCCGGCGGTGGCGAAGATCGCAGGTGTTCTCGGCATCCGGATCGTAGGCAAAGCCAGCGATCAGGGCACATTGGAGCCCACCAACAAATGCCGGGGAGAAGGGAAGTCTTTGTCGGCGATCCTGTCTAACCTGATCGCTTTTGGCCTGCATGAGGGAAAAGTACGGATCGCCCACTGTATGAACGAAGGCGCAGCTCAGGAACTGGAGCGGATGATCCTTGCGCAGCTCCCCAAGGTGAATGTGCAGATCCATATGTGCAGGGGCCTGTGCTGCTATTATGCTGAACAGGGCGGCCTGCTGGTCGGCTTTGAAAAGCTG
>JAGBEM010000019.1 GCA_017936985.1 Oscillospiraceae bacterium | reverse complement strand
CGACTCTGTTACCTAATCACTGTAACTGGTCGAGGGTTATTCCATTGAGTATGCGGGTTCCATCATTTACATAACCTCTTACTTTCTGCAGATTAGACGCAACTTCCGAGGGCTTGAATTGCTTCCGGTTCAATTCCTTTATTATAGTTTCTGAGAAATTTATATCTTCGGAAGATTTGGGAAGTTCGTCTTTCGATTCCGTTTTTCATGGGAATCTGGGGTGAACTAGATCATTGGTATCACTCCTTGTGCTTACATAATAATGTATTTTTAGAAGATTTACAAGATGGTAAGTTGAACGAAAAATCAGTGTTGAGAAGTTTCTTCAATACTCTGAATTAATGCAAAAGGGAGAATCTTTTCTTGCGGAATAAATCGTAATTGACAGTGAGTAATTGCTTGTGATAAAATAACAATGTTGGGTATATAAATAAATGCCGACGAACAAATATGCCACCTTAGTTTCTGGTTGACCGAAAAAGTGATGAAATATTTTTTGGACACCATAAAAGCTATGGAAAGGGTTAACGTCCATTGCTTTAAATAAGTCCACTATTTCAAATCGGAAGTTGAGATAATGGACTACATAGATACAATGGAACTATGTCTCCTATCATTTTTTATAAGGTCATTGGTTCACAGGTCTAAAAATACCGGGGAGGCTGACTGGAAAACCGGTGTAAAACTTTTTGGACGCTGTAAAAATAATGGAATAGAAATTAATCCATTACTTTGAATAAGTCCATTATTACAGGGGAAATTTGAGATAATGGACGCAAAAAAATTAGTGGAGAAATTCTTCCGATAACTGTTAATCCGCAGGTCGTTGGTTCAAGTCCAACAGGGGGAGCCAGAAAAAGAAAGACAAGTCGAAAGACTTGTCTTTTCTTTTTCAATGAAGCGCACCTAACGGTGCATGAAAAATAAAGTTGCCTACGGCTATGAAGCGTGCCTTCAGCACATTAAGAAATAAAAAGTGCGCTTCGCTTCATATTTTGCAAAGCAAAATGCTTCACGGTGGCAAAGCCACCGCTTCATACGAACAAAGTGAGTGCTTCGTTATCCCTTGCCACTCCGGCGCTTTTATGCTATAATTAACCCAAGGCGGTGAGTCAAATGAAAGAGAAAAGAAACAAAGGTGATATATTTATATCTTTGTGGATTACCTTTGGCGTTATAGTTATTTTAGGCTTTTTTGTCTTTTCAATGATAATTGGTGGAAGTGCGGGGAATGGATATCAAGAAAATGGTCAATATTTTGTTCGTGATCACACCGAGATTGTTGAGGTCTCAAAAACCCTTTGGGTGATAAGCAGTGTTTGGGAAATTTTATTTTGGATATTCATTCCGCTTACTCCAATAGGAGCTTTTGCGATTGCACATATTCAAGAAAAGATTAAACAAAGAAAAAATAGATTTGAGTAAAGAAAATCAGGTTTTTGATCAGTTCTTTTTTGGTCAGTAGAGCCAGAAAAAAGGACTTCACGAAAGTGAAGCCCTTTTTTTAACTAAATCCGTCCCAACGGACGGGATAAATCCATCTTCGATGGGTGAAATTGCTTCGAGGTGAAATCCGACTTTGTCGGGTTAAAGGACGGATTTAATTTCGTCTGCGTACCAGATTTTATCCAAGCAACGCTTGGATCTCACCGTAGCAAAGCGAACGATTTCATTACATCTTGCCCCTTTGCCACTTTCATGCTATAATACATTAAAGGCGGTGAGGATATGGAAGAAATAAGTACTCATAATATACGGTGTTTAATAAGAAAACCTAACAATTTCAATCCCGAGAAGAGATATCCCGTACTTTTGTTTTTGCACGGTGCAGGGACAAGAGGAAATGATATAAGCAAATTGTATACAAATCCCTTTTTTCAATTTGATGTCTGCCAAAAGTTTCCGTTTATTACCATTGCACCTTTTTGCGAGGAAAACACATGGTTTGATATTTGGGAACGACTGAAATCGTTGGTAAATGAGATTACGCTGTTGCCCTTTGTTGACCGAGATCGCATATACGTTATGGGTGCAAGCATGGGTGGATATGCCACATGGCAATTGGCAATGAGTATGCCGGAATGCTTTGCTGCTATTGTTCCAATTTGCGGTGGTGGTATGTATTGGAATGCCAGTATGTTGGTCAATGTTCCTGTATGGGCGTTTCACGGTGCAAAAGATACGACTGTGTTTTTAGAAGAATCCGTCAAAATGGTTGAGGCTGTAAAACGCCATGGGGGAGATGCAAAGCTTACTGTGTATCCCGAAAACAGTCATGATGCTTGGAGTGAAACATACGCTAATCCTGATGTTTATTCTTGGTTGCTTCAACATTCTAATAAAAATAAGCAAAAATGCAGTGATGAATATAACAAGCCCGAAATATATGGTTAATCTAAAAGTAACTTTATGGTAAGAGCAACACAAAGGGGGAAAGATTATGAAACTGAAAACCTTTTCCTGGCTCACACTTGGTGTTGGGTTGGTGTTTGCCGTTATTGGATTTACAATGCCATTTTATGCACTGCGTATGCCCGTTCCGGGAACCGCCGGTATTATTGGTGGTGCTGATGGGCCTACTTACAAGTTTCTGATGTATAATTGGCTGCATGGTCTGCCGCTTGTTTTTGTCCTGTTCGGTGTGCCACTGGTGGCGACAGGTTTGTTTTGTTTTCTGTTTCGCAAGACTGTACGGAAGTGCTGTCACTGGCAGACTTCTCTGACCGCACTGAGTTTGTCTGCGGTAGGTGGAGCAGGACTTGTATGTGCGCTGGAATGCTTTACTATCGCGGCACTCTCTTCTCCGAAAAAGTATCCCGTTGCTTATCCTTTGAGTTTAGCCGGCGGATCGGTAGCGTTGGTCGTCTTTCTTGCACTGATTGCGTGGTATTTTGCGCAAAGAAGCAAGCGTTGGTCGTTTAGAGGCGTTGTCATTGATGTGCTCACCAGCATTTTGTATTTATTCTCTTTTTTCTGGGCGTTTACCTGCCTGGTAGCGACGATACGTTAAAGAATTCTGCGGTAAGGCTGACAGTTTTTTTCGGCACGCATATTCTCAGTGCGGAGGTGACGCATATGCTGTTTTTTCTGGTGCGGCACGGAGATCCAATCTATAAACCAGACAGCTTGACGGAACAGGGACATAAACAGGCTGCGGCGTTGGCAAAGCGGTTTGCGAAATTCGGCCTGGATGCAATCTATTCATCCACTTCCATCAGGGCACAGATGACCGCGCAGCCTACCTGCGCGGCGCTGGGTTTGGAAATACAGCTTTGCCCCTGGGCCCATGAGGATCTGGTTTTCCGGGATATGAGTGTGCTGCGGGAGGACGGAAAAAGGGTTTGGGCCTTCGGTGAGCAGTATATAAAAGAATGGTTCAACCGGCCGGATGTACTGGCCTTGGGAGAATTGTGGTATACCCACCCGCTGTTTACGGATACCCGGTTTGCACAGGGCGAGCAAAGAATGGATGCGGAAACAGATGCCTTTTTCTTGTCTCTGGGATTCCGGCACGACCGGGAATACAATTGTTTTGAAAAAGTCGGCGATACAAAGGCTCGGGTGGCGCTGTTTGCCCACCAGGGCTTTGGCCTGTCTTTTCTGAGCAGTGTTTTGGGAATTCCGTACCCGCTGGTGGCCACTCATATGAATGTTTCTCACAGCTCTATGACGGTGATCCATTTTGACGAGAGTCAGCCGAAGATATTTGCCCGAATGCTGCAGATGGCCAATGACTCCCATCTGTACCGGGAGGATCTGCCTACAAAGTATAATAATTTGTATGAGTTTTAAAAGCGCGTGCATAGCACGCGCTTTTACAGATCCTGCAGGTCTGCGTAGGGAATGTCGTTTTCCAGATTGTCCCGGGCCAGGTCGGTATCGATCTGGCGATAGGCTTTGGAAATAGGCCGCTCCGGATGCCATGCCTTTCTTTGCCATGTGATCACCTCTATGACAGTGTGCCGCAAAAGACTTGAGAGTATGCCACAGATATTGAAAAAAGGCGCGTTGCCCAGCAACGCGCCTTTGCTTATTTCGTGAGAGAATCGATGTATTCTTCCAGGGTTTGGCCGGATTCATGAAGCTCAGCGGCAACCTCTTTGCCTACATAACGATAGTGCCAGGGCTCATAAATGATGCCGGTAATCTCTGTTTTGTCTGCCGGATAACGCAAAATAAAGCCATATTTCCAAGAATTGGCCATCAGCCATTTTTGGGCGGGCAGGTTGGCTTGTTCTTCCTCCAGACTCCAGGAACGGGTGTCCACAATATCTATCGCCAGACCGGTATGGTGCTCACTGGTACCGGGTACGGCAACAACGGCCGCCGCCAATTTCTGCGCTTCTGCTTTGTCATAGCCCTTGTCCAGATAGAAATTGACCTTCCGGTTAAAGAGCTTTACCTGGTAATCGTAAGAACGGAAGCAGGAAACGGCACAAGCCTTGGGGCATTCCTTATTGCAGTCTGTGAGCATCTGGATCAGCGCGTCATAGCAGCTGCGGTCTACCTTGTTGTTTCCGCTGGTGCTCAAGGAGGATGGCATTTCCACCAGATCTGGTTCGTAACCCTCCGGCAACGGATTCCAGGGGTTGACCAATAGAATCGACTGTCCGGTGGAGGTAAAGAAGTGGTTTGCGCCGTCAATGACCACCTTACCCCGGGCCATCGTTCCGTCTTCCCGGAAGTAGTATTGGAGGCCGTCGATCTCCTGCCAGCCGGTGAGCATAACGCCGCTTTCGTCATAATACCACTTTTCACCGTTTTCCTCATACCAGCCGGTTCTGGGCTCGGTGGGCGCTTCCGTGCTGGGAGGGGGATCGGTAGACTGGGTAGACTGCGTGGACCCTGTGGACTCTGTGGACAGAGAGGACTCTGTGGTGCCTGTCTGCTCAGTGGGAGCATCGTTTTGCGGAGCGCAGCCGACCAGACAGAAAAGCATCATAGCAATTAGAAACACGCTGATAACAGAAAACAGGCATCCGGTTTGCATATAGGCCCTCCTTGTCAAAATGTGTCGTTTTTTATATTCTATCATAGCGTCAGGAGGATTGCAAGGCGAGGGTTTTTATTTACATTTCTGTAAATCAGTGGTATAATCCAGATAATACGACAAAAGGAGCGCATTGCTGTGAAAAGAACAGATCTGATCTATCAGCAATATTTAAATATCCTCCGGGAAGAGCTGCGGCCTGCAATGGGCTGCACGGAACCCATCGCTTTGGCCTATGCCGGCGCAAAAGCCCGACAGCTTTTGGGCGCAGAGCCGGAATGGGTAGAGGTTTTCGTCAGTGGTAATATCATTAAAAATGTAAAAAGTGTAGTGGTTCCCAATACCGGTGGCCTGTGTGGCATTGCGACTGCTGTCAGCGCAGGTATTGTCGCCGGTGATGCGGACAAACAGCTGGAGGTCATCAGCAAGGTGACCGATGCCCAGCGGATAGAGCTGAAGCGTTTTTTGGAAACCGCCCGGGTGGATATTCATCCTGCACAGTCGGATCTGGTGTTTGACATCGACCTGATTTTGCACCGGGGAGAGGATCGGGTGCGGCTGCGGATCGTCAACCATCATACCAATTTGGTGTACATGGAGAAAAACGGGGAAACGCTGCTCTCGTTGCCTGTGGAGGAATCTTCAGAGGATCACTTGACGGACAAGTCCTGCTTGAGCATCGAAAAGATCGTGGAATTTGCCGATTGCCTGGAGATCGAGGATGTACGGGAACTGGTAGGCCGGCAGGTGCAGTGCAATATGGCCATTGCACAAGAGGGCATCCGGGGGTCTTGGGGTGCCAATGTGGGCAGTGTGATTCTGTCCCGGCAGGGACAGCTGTTGGCAAAACAGGCGGCGGCATATGCCGCCGCAGGGTCTGATGCCCGTATGAGCGGTTGTGAAATGCCGGTGATCATTCTTTCCGGCAGCGGCAACCAGGGCATTACCGCCAGTGTACCGGTTGCGGTATACGCCAAGGCTATGGGCGCAACGGAAGAAGAAATGCTCCGGGCAGTGACATTGAGCGATCTGGTGACCATCCATCAGAAGACCGGCATTGGCCGCCTCAGCGCCTACTGCGGTGCTATCAGCGCCGGCTGCGGTGCCGGTGCAGGCATTGCCTATCTGCAGGGTGGAAGGCTGGATGCGGTTGCTCACACTGTGGTCAATGCCATTGCGATTTTGTCCGGCACCATTTGTGACGGCGCAAAGCCCTCCTGCGCGGCGAAAATCGCTGCAGCAGTGGATGCAGGCATTTTGGGCTGTGAGATGTTCTGGGAGCATCAGCAGTTCTTTGGCGGTGATGGCATCGTGACCAAGGGCGTGGATAACACTGTGAGCAATGTAGGTCGCCTGGCCCGGGAAGGCATGAAGGAAACGGATAAAACCATTTTGAAAATCATGCTCAATGAAGAATAAAAAAACGACACCTTAACGGTGTCGTTTTTTGTTGTAGTAATCCCGGTACAAAATCAGTTCCGCAGCGGCGCAGATGGGCAGTGCGGCAAAGGCATCGACGATTGAGTGCTGCTTGATAAAGGCAGTGGATAGGCAGATCAGGATCACAGCCACCACAACAAAGGCTTTCCACCAGCGGCTGACGCCTTTTTCTTTGACCCACACGGAGGCGATTCCCAGGGAGTATGCCACGTGCAGCGAGGGGCACACATTGGTGCTGGTGTCAAAGGCGTAGAGCCAGGAAATGATTTCTGTAAAGATATTTTCCCGAGGAAATTCGGTTGGACGCAGATCCTGCCGGTTGGGGAATATAATGTAGATGGCCATGGCTGCGACCTGGGTGATGATGATGTAGGTCTGTAGCTTTTTGAAGGAATCTACATTGTAAAGCAAAAAATACAGCAGGGAAACTACGATCAACCCATACCAGAACACATAGGGAATGATGAAATACTCACAAAAGGGGATCAGGTCGTCCAACGGACTGTGGACAACATAGCAGTTTTCCCGGGGGATCAGATTCTCCGTAAGAAAATACAGAGCAAAATAACCGACCCAACCCAGAAGCAGTTTTAAATGGGAAAATTGAGGATCATTCAGCCTGGAAAGGCGGAATTGACGGTAATCCACTACCGGTTTTTTCATTGAGACACCTCAGATCGTGCGTTGGTGGGATAGTCCTTTTTCGGTATGTTGTCGTAGGGAACAATGGTATGCAGCGGCAGTGCTTCGGCAATTTCTGTGATTTGGCTCATCAGATAGTCCCGGATACGAAGCCGCTCTTCATCTATGGGTGCATCGGGGCAAAAATAGGTAGGTTTGCCAATGTACATTTTCTTAAGCGTGGGGGCAATATACAAAGGAACGAAGGGCAGCGCTTTGCCGGTCTTTTTATAGTAAAGCCGGGCGATGTCTATGAATTTGTCCTGGAACTGATTGATGATATGGTTGTGCTTTTCTGCACATTCCGGAAAAATTACCACATTGGCCCCCTCGCCCAGGCGTTTTACGGTATTTTTAAAGGTAGAAATAATGCGGCTGTCCCGATAAACTGCGATGGTGTCGGCGTTGTTGAAAACGCAAACGGAAAAGGGAGCGATGATATAAGACAAAAGCTTATAATACCAGCGGATCCACTTGGGCTTGTGAGACCAGAAATCTTGAAAAGCGTAGCCAGGAACTTCTTTCAGATCCATCATCTGTCCTGCACACCAGGTATAGCGTTTGCCCGGGAAGTACAGCTCGCAGGAGATAGGACCGTTCATTTTTGTATGGTTTCCTGCAATCAGGCAGGGCTCTGCCGGGAGATTTTCCACGCCTTCCACCTGAATCTTGGGGTAGAAGAGCCAGACAAAAAACTTGATGATGCGGTACAGAAAATACGAAAACTTTTTCACGAAGATACTTCCTTATTATAGTCTATAAGAGTAATCCTAAAACCGGATTGTGAATAAATTATCAAGTTTTTGTGAAAAATAAAGCCCTCGTTCCATTTTGGAACGAGGGCTTGTGCCGTTACCACAGGTACACTCTTGCTTCGTAGGGCTTGAGGGTGTTGGGATCGATATGTTCGTAGTTTTGCAGGATAAGCTTGGCGTTGGACAGGTCAAAGCCTTTCGGAATCCGGATCTTTTCTTGTTTTTCGCTGAAAGAACAGAGGATCAGCAGCTTTTGACCGGCCATTTCCCGGCTGTAGATGTAGCGTTTTCCGTCCAGGGGGAAATGCTCCTTGTAGCTGCCTTCTTTGACCACCGGCAGAGACTTTCTCAGGGCGATGGCCTTGCGGTAGAAATTCAGCACCGAATCGGGATCGGCATTTTGCTTTTCCACATTGATCTCGGTGTAATTGGGGTTGACACCGATCCAAGGGGTGCCGGTGGTGAAACCGGCATTTTCTGTGCTGTCCCACTGCACAGGAGATCTTGCACCGTCCCGGGAGGAGCGCCACAGCCTGCGCAGCCGCTGCTCCGGAGATTTATTCAGGGCAGAATGGTGGTAGTTATAAATAGTTTGCACATCCCGGTACATTTCCACAGACTCCGGCCGCCAGGTGGTCATACCGATCTCCTGCCCCTGATAAAGGAACGGTGTGCCCTTCTGGAACAGGTAGGATACTGCCAATGCCTTGGCACTTTCAGCCTGGAATTTTTCGCTGCCATACCGGGATACGATCCGGGGATGATCGTGGTTTTCCAGATACAGCATATTCCAAGCTTTGCCCTCCAGCTTGTACTGCCAGCTGGAAAAGGCCCGCTTCATCTGTCGCAGGGAAAACTTGGTGGGGATGTAATCGGTAAACAGGCAGTCCGCGCACTGGCACTGGAACTGGATCATGGTGTCGATCTGTCCATCCTGCTCGTTGATGTACTTTAGCGCCTGCTTGGGCCATACCAGGGGGGCTTCCGCTACGGTAAAGCAATCATAGTGGTCCAACACATCCTGCTTAAATTCTGCCAGATATTCGTGAATATGGGGGCCGTGATTATACTTGGGCATCCCTTTGTAGATGGGGAACAGGTGATCGTCCGGCAGCCCCGGCTGCTTGGAAATGTAGGTGATCACATCTTCCCGGAAGCCGTCCACGCCCATATCCAGCCAGAAGAGCAGGATCTTTTTTACTTCTTCCCGAACCAGAGGATTATCCATATTCAGATCCGGCTGCTTGACGGCAAACAGATGCAGATAATATTCGCCCCGTTCTTCATCCCAGGTCCAGGCTTTGCCTTCAAAATTACTGTCCCAGTTGTTGGGGAGCTTGCCGTCGGATTTGGCGGGCCGCCAGATATAATAGTCGGTGTAAGGGTCGATGCGCTTGCGGCTCTTCTGAAACCATTCGTGCTCGTCGCTGGTGTGATTGACCACCAAGTCCATTAACAGCTTCATGCCCCGCTGGTGCACACCGTCCAGAACCTTTTTGAAGGCTTCCATACCACCGAACTCCGGGGCGATGTCCATATAATCGGCAATATCATAGCCGCAGTCTGCGCCGGGAGAGGGGTAAATGGGGGAGAACCAGATGCCGTCGCAGCCTAAGGATTTGATGTGGTCCAGCTTTTCGTAGACACCCCACAGATCGCCCATGCCGTCACCGTTGCCGTCGCAAAAGCTCCGGGGCCAAATCTGATAAAATACCATATCCTTATACCAGCGGTTTCGTTCCATGCAGGATCACTCCTTAGTTTTTCTTTTATTGTAGCATAAGGGCCAGGGAATGTCATTAAAAATCTCATTGACAGTCCGGAGGGTAAAAGTTACAATGAAACTGAGGTGAAGTGCTATGATCATCCATGAAAATGGTGTGTTTCTTCTGAATAACGGCTCTGTTTCTTTGCTGCTTCGGGTCAATTCCCATCATCTTTTGGAGCAGCTGCATTTTGGTGCGCCGGTTTCCCTTTCGGATGCCGCTGCCTTTACTTACCGCAGTGGTCTGGGCTGGGGTGGATCCGTTCTGTTGGATGACAAGGATACCGGCAGTTGCCCGGATGTGATGAGTCTTGCCTGGAGCGGCAGTGGCCGGGGAGACTACCGGGAAAGTCCGTTAGAGCTAACCGGTAAAGCTACAGATTTTCGGTACACAGGCTATCAGATCCTGGATGGCATTGCACCTATGAAGCAGGGGCTTCCCCAGGCGAAGGGCGAAGCGGAAACGCTGGAGATCACCATGGAGCAGTCAGGCCTGCGTCTAAAGCTGTATTTTACGCTGTTTGCTACGGCGATCACCCGGCGTACGGTGCTGGAAAACACAGCTTCAGGGCCTGTGGTGATCCACAAAATTATGAGCAGCATGATGGACCTGCCCGGAGATTACTGCATGACCACCTTTGACGGCAGCTGGATCGCGGAGATGCGCAAGCATAAAGTGCCGGTTTTGGACAGCCGCGTGGTCAATGAAAGCGTCACCGGATTTTCCTCCAACCGTCATAATCCGGGGTTTTTGCTATCTGAACCGGAAGCCACAGAAGACGAAGGCCGGGTCTACGGCTTCAATCTGGTGTACTCCGGCAATCACTATGGCGCCGCTCAGCGATCGATCCAGGGCTTGACCCGGGTGGTGCAGGGTATCTCGCCATCCAATTTTGCAAAGGAATTGCAGCCCGGAGCGTGCTTTGAAACGCCGGAAGCAGTTATGACTTGGTCGGACCAAGGATTTGGCGGCCTGTCCCGGCAGATGCATGATTTTGTGAACCACCATATCGTGCCCCAATACTGGCAGGGTAGACCCCGGCCTGTGCTGTATAACGACTGGGAAGGGTGTATGTTTGATTTCAATCAACGTATCCTGCTGGGTCTTGCGAAAAAAGCCAAAGAGCTTGGCTGCGAGCTGTTTGTCTTGGATGACGGCTGGTTCGGCAAGCGAAATGATGACAAGGCTGGCTTGGGCGACTATACCGTTAACAAAAAGAAGCTGCCCGGGGGACTCAAAGGCCTTTCCGACCGGATCCATGCCATGGGTATGGAGTTTGGATTGTGGTTTGAGCCGGAATCGGTGAATATGGACAGCGATCTGTACCGCGCACATCCGGACTGGGCACTGACAGATGAATTTGTGCCGATTTTGGGCAGGCATCAGTTGCTGCTGGATCTGACTAAGCCGGAAGTTCGGGACTATATCGTAGAAAATGTAACAGGAATCCTGGACAACGCCGGGGTTTCCTATGTCAAGTGGGATATGAATCGGCACAGTGTTGCCTTGGGGGCAAAAGCCCACGATTACATTTTGGGTCTATACGATGTACTGCGGCGGATCTTTGACCCCAGACCCCAGGTTTTGCTGGAAAGCTGCTCCAGTGGCGGCAACCGGTTTGATTTGGGTATGCTGTGTTATGGCCCCCAGGTCTGGTGCTCGGATGATACAGACCCCATTGAACGGCTGACCATTCAAGAGGGCTTGAGCTACCTGTATCCCCAGTCTACCTTCGGTGCCCATGTTTCGGCCTCGCCCCATGCTCAGACCTTGCGGGCAACGCCTCTGTCTACCCGGGGCAATGTGTCTTTCTTTGGGTGTTTGGGCTATGAGCTGGACTTAAACCACCTGCTGCCTGTGGAGGAGAAGGAGATCAAGACCCAAACGGAGCTGTATAAAAAGTACCGCAAGGTATTCCAGTTCGGCACATTTTACCGGCTGAAAAATGGCTGGCAGGTCTCTGACGGCAATACTGTGCTGGCGGGCGTGTTCCACGGCTGCAGCCCGGCGGCACCGGGCTGGGAGTATCTGCGGCTGAAGGATTTGCAGAGGGATACGACCTACAGCTTCCGCAGCCGTCCCCAGGCACTGCGTGTCGGCCAGTTTGGAAATCTTGTGAAACACGTGGCGCCGGTGGAGCTCAACCCCAACGGATTTATCCTGCGTACGGCAGATAAGCACATTACACTGCCTGATGGCGAGCATACCGGCACAGCCTCCGGCAGTGCACTGACGGCAGGAATCCCGATGCTGCCGGCTTTCCGGGGAACAGGCTACGATGCCAATCAGCGCACCCAGCTGGATTACGGCTCCAATTTGTACATCATCGAAGGGTAAAAAGTTTTGCCGCACCTTTTTGATGCAGCGGAATACCATGGAATGAGCGGTGAAGCGCTCGAAAAAATTTCATGGAGGTATTCATTATGTGTGGTAACAATTGCTTTGGTGGGAACAACTGCTGGTGGATCATCATCCTGGTCCTGCTGTTCTGCTGCGGCTGCGGCAACAATAACAACAGCTGCGACAACAATGGCTGCGGCTGCTGCTAATCGCAAAATGTAGAGAAAAAGGGCGCCCCAAAGGGGGCGCCCAATTTTATGCGTCTATTTTAGCGTCTGCCATGGTTTTACCGATGGAATAGTAGAACATATTATCCCGGGCAGGATTCAGCTGGGTAACCAGACCGCGGGTGGCATACACGGCGTAGCTGCGGAACAGAATGGGACAGACCAGACCCCTGTCCATAACCTCTTTGTGCAGGTTATAGTAGTTACCGCTGTTGGCCAGCGCTTCCAGGCACATGGCGTAGGCGGTCGTATCGGTCAGACCGCCGTAATTTAAGCTGCCGTTTTTGGTAAAGAATGCGCTCAGGTCCATGTTGGGAGAGAGCCGGGTCTGACCCAGGTACAGGTCATATTCGCCATCTTTCAGCTGCTTTTTAAACTCGGCGGAGTTGACCTCCAGGGTGGTGACCTCCAGACCGCATACCTCCAGCATATCTGCAATGGCACGGCCGGCCCGCAGACGCAGGGAGTCGTCAGAGTTGAGAAGCATGGTTACCTGGGCGCCCTGCAGGTTAGCACCCGTTAGCATTTCCGTTAATTTTGCCTGATCGTAGCCATAACGCTCTGCCAAAGCGGCATCGTAATAAGGGGACAGGGGAGAGGCCGGCAGGGTCACGCCCCGGGCAAAGCCGCGATAAAAGGTTTCTACCAAATACTCCCGGTCAATGGCGTGGGTCACAGCAGAGCGGAGGGCTTCGGTGGTGAACACTTTGCTCTTTGCGTTAAAGGCCAGGTACAAAAATAGGCCATTTTCAATATCCCACAGCTCATAATCGCAGCGGTAATCCGCATAGGTATCAGAGCCGGGGTCCGCACATACAAGACCCAGATCCGCAAACTCAAATTGATCCCGGATCTGACTGGGGGAGGTGGCGGTCAGCAGCGGAATATAGGCGGCAGTGACCACCAGATCGCTGTTGCACCACCAGTAGCTGGTACGGCGCAGGCGTTTGCCGCCCAGAGAATCGTCCATGACATAAGGGCCGGTGCCTAGAGGGCTGGCTGCATCCACCTGAGAGGCTTTTACGATGGGCACATCCAGCAGAATGGGAAGGTCCGCCATGGGCGTATCCAGCGTGATGACCACAGAATCTCCGGTGGCGGTGATTCCGGTAATGTGACCGAAGCGACCGGAGTAATAGTTGCCTGCCTTGGCAGCCAACAGACTGGCGGCCACATCCGCAGCAGTTAAGGTGCTGCCGTCAGAAAAGACTGCGGCGGCAGGATAGATCGTATAGGTGCGCATATCCGGCGACACACTGTAGCGGTCACAAAGGATGGGGATCACATTGTAATTCCGATCCACGGAAAACAGGCTTTGATACAGCAGCGGAAAGATCGCCCGGTTGGTAAAGTCTGTGCAGGTATAGGGGTTCATAGAGCGGTTGGGGTAGTAGATCAAGGAAAGCTGTTGATCCTGCTGAACCGGAGGAGCAATGGTGTTGCCTTCGCCAGAGTCCAGAGCATCGCCAGTGGGAACGTAGGGCTTGTCATCCGGGGCGCAGCCGAACAGACTCAATGCCAGCAGCGTAGCAAGCAGAAAGGACAATATTTGTTTCAAAGTTATCCCTCCTTACAGACAATGATGGCGCCCTGGGAGCCGCGGTTGCCCTTAGTAACCCGGTGTGACCAGAAACGGTCGCACTGACAGACAGTGCAGCTTTGGGAAATTTCAATATGATTTACACCGGCGCGGCGCAATGAAAGCGCATTGATCTCTTTTAAGTCTACATAATATTTAGAGCTTTGGGGCCGGATCCGTTTTTTCGCGCCTTCGCCATACGCCTCGATCATGGCATTGGGCACATCGGCATCGGTCTCGAAGCAGCATGGGCCGATGTTTGGACCAATGGCGGCACGAAGGTTTGCAGGATCGCAGTCAAAGGCAGTGACCATGGTGCGTACCGTTTTGCCGGCAATGTCCACGGCTGTGCCGCGCCATCCGGCGTGGGCTGCACCCACGGCGCCGGTGACCGGATCGTGGAGCAAAATCGGGGTGCAGTCGGCGGTGAACACCACCAGGGCAAGACCGGGAGTGTGGGTGACCAGTGCGTCACATTCCGGGTATGCGTGATGGTCCAGGCCTTGGCAATCCGCGGCAGTTACGATGCGGACAATGTCTGAATGGGTCTGTCGGGTCAGCACCGCTTTGGTAGGATCAAAGCCAATGGCAAGACCCAAACGGCGGAAATTTTCTGCTACATTTTCCGCAGCATCACCCCGGTGGCAGGCAATGTTAAGGGAAGAAAAGATCCCTTCACTGATACCGCCCAGACGGGTGGTGAAGCCGTGGGGAACGGTGATACCTGCCGCAGCTTCGTATTCTAAATTGTTGTGTCTAATCGTTGTAACAGACATACAGTTATTCCATTGCGTCAGATTTGTCCTTCTGCATACAGCACTTTTTGTATTTCTTGCCGCTGCCGCAGGGGCAGGGATCGTTGGGACCAACTTTCTTGTCCTTGTTGCGGACAGGCTGCTTTTTGACAGACTTGTCCGGGGCGGAAGTGCCGGTTTCCTTGGCGACTTTCTGACGCTTCAGCTCCTGAGCAGGCCGAAGCTGTACCAGGAACATCCGGCGGATCGTCTCCTCACGGATGGCAGCGACCATCGCCTCGAACATCTGGTAGCCCTCTTCCTTGTAGGCGACCACAGGGTCGTGTTGACCGTAGGCCCGCAGACCGATACCCTGCTTCAGGTCGTCCATGGCATCGATGTTGTCCATCCAGTATTCGTCAACCACTCGGAGCATGACCACCCGCTCCAGCTCACGCATGGTGGCAGGGGTCAGAGCGGCTTCTTTCTTTTCGTAGAGCGCTACCGCCATGTTGTAAAGTGCATCCACATCCGGATCATCGGTTACAGCGCCCTTGGGGAAGAAAATACCTTCAAACTGGCGCAGTCCGTCAGCGTCATAGCCTTCCAGCACACCCCGGAGCATACTGAGCATATTCTCCCGGAGATCCTCGCCATCCAGAACCTTCTGGCGCTGGGCATAGATGATCTCACGTTGGGTGTTCATGACGTTATCGTATTCCAAAACATTCTTTCTGGAGCGGAAATGCTGGCTTTCCACAGCCTTTTGAGCATTTTCCACTGCCCCGGAAAGGATCTTGGCATCAATGGGAGTATTTTCATCCAGACCCATCGCGTCCATCATGGCGCTGACTCGGTCGGAAGCGAACAGCCGCATCAGATCGTCCTGAAGACTCAGATAGAAGCGGCTTTCGCCGGGATCGCCCTGACGGCCTGCACGACCGCGGAGCTGATTGTCGATCCGGCGGGATTCGTGGCGCTCTGTGCCAATAATGAACAGACCGCCGGCTTGACGAACTTTATCGGCTTCGTCTGCAATTTCTTCCTTAAATTGCTGTAGAAGCGCAGCGTATTTTTCCCGAACAGCCAGGATCTCGGGATCGCTGGTTTCGGAATGGGCATCCGCTTGTGCAAGTAATTCTTCCGCAATGTCCGTTTTGCGCAGTTCATTCTTTGCCAGGAATTCTGCGTTGCCGCCCAGCATAATGTCTGTACCACGGCCTGCCATATTGGTTGCAATGGTGACCGCACCGTATTTACCGGCCTGGGCGATGATACCGGCTTCCTGCTCATGGTATTTTGCGTTCAGCACATTGTGGGGGATGCCTTCGCGTTTTAAGAGCTTGCTCAGCAGCTCGCTGCGTTCAATGGAAATGGTACCGACCAGCACAGGCTGACCCTTTGCGTGGCAGACCTTGACCTGCTCAATGATGGCCCGGTACTTGGCAAGCTCTGTTTTGTAGACCACATCGGTATGGTCCAGACGTGCAATGGGCTTGTTGGTGGGGATCTCCACCACGTCCAGATTGTAGATGGTGGCAAATTCCTCTTCCTCGGTCAGAGCGGTGCCGGTCATGCCGGAGAGCTTACCGTACAGACGGAAGAAATTCTGGAAGGTGATGGTAGCCAGGGTCTTGCTTTCGCCGGCGACGGTGACCCCTTCCTTGGCTTCAATAGCCTGGTGCAGACCTTCATTGTAGCGGCGGCCGTACATCAAACGGCCGGTGAATTCGTCAACGATGATGATCTGGCCGTCTTTGATAACGTAATCGATGTCCTTTTTCATCAGACCCCGGGCTTTCATGGCCTGGTTGATGTGGTGGGAAAGTGTGGTGTTTTCTGAGTCGGCCAGATTCTCCACGCCGAAGAACTTTTCTGCTTTAGCGATACCGGTGGCAGTGAGGGACACGGTGCGGCTCTTTTCGTCCACAAAGTAGTCGCAGTCGTAGTTGTCCTGGACTTCCTTATCCTCGGTCTTGGCAAAGACTTTCTTGCGGAGCGTCGATACGAATTGGTCGGCCATCTCATAGAGCTTGGAGGAGTCCTCGCCCTTACCGGAGATGATCAGAGGGGTTCTGGCTTCGTCGATGAGGATGGAGTCCACCTCGTCCACGATGGCAAAGGCATGACCTCTTTGGACCAACTCCTGCTTGTAAAGTGCCATATTGTCACGCAGATAATCAAAGCCAAGCTCGTTGTTGGTGCAGTAGGTGATGTCGGCGGCATAGCTTTCCCGGCGTTCCGCAGGCGACATTCCGGGAATGATCAGGCCAACAGACAGACCCATGTAGCGGTGGACCTTGCCCATCCACTCAGAGTCACGCTTTGCAAGGTAATCGTTAACGGTGACCACATGGACGCCTTCGCCGGTCAGGGCATTCAGATAGCAGGGGAGAATAGCCACCAGTGTTTTACCTTCACCGGTGCGCATCTCAGCAATTCGACCCTGGTGCAGGATGATGCCGCCGATCAGCTGAACGGGATAGGGCTTCATGCCCAGCACGCGCCAAGCGGCTTCCCGGATAGCGGCAAAGGCTTCGGGCAGAATATCGTCCAGGGATTCCCCCTGGGAAAGTCTTTCCTTGAATTCGTTTGTCTTGGATTTCAATGCCTCCTCAGACAGCGCAGCGTATTCCGCTTCCATACTCAGGATCTTGTCCACAATGGGCTGGATCTTTTTCAGTTCACGCTGAGAACGGGTGCCGAAAATCTTCGTAAAAAGTCCCATAGGATCGTACCTCGTCAAATGATAATTTGAAAATGGCAATACCAAACCAATTTTACCCATTATACCACACAATTGCGAAAATTCATAGCCTGTTTGTAAATTTTCAGTTGCGTAAATCTTCTGCAGAAAACAGGAAACCGCCCTGTATAATGGGGCGGTTTCCTGATGATTATTAGTTAGCTGGGGGAGGCGTGCTTTTGCGTTTGTTTCGCCGCTTATTGAACCGCATGACTAGCAACACGATCGAGCCGATCAAAGCTACAAATATGAGGAAGGGGCTAGCAGACAGTAGGAATACGAGCAAAGCTCTTCCTACAGTGCCCATAATGGACAGACAGGTCATGAAGCCCTGAGAGATCTCTTCCCACATAGTGGGATTTTCCTCGATTACGGTGTATACTTCTACTTCGGTGATGTTCAGGGTGATGGTTCCGTAATCCACCAGATTGTCATAGGTGTTCAATTGCGAGGTAGTGGTCTCAATTTCAGATTGGATCTGAGTAAGCCGTTTTTCAATCTCCAGCATTTCGGAGACAGTTTCTGCTTCGCTGAGGAATTTGAGAAGGCGTTCTTCTTCTACCTTCAGCACCTTCAGCCGGCTCTCGGTAGCAACATACTGCAACGTGACATCACTGGAGGTTTCAGAAGTGGAAACAATGTTGCTGTCTTTACCAACCTGCTCCACAAAAGCATCCAATTTCTCCGCTGGGAGCCGAATCACCAGTGTGGCATAGCGGTAACGTTTGTTAGCATAATTGCTGCCGTTTTCGATATTGCGGGATTCTACATAGCCTCCCAGCTGAGAAATACGACCATTGATATCTGTCAAAAGGGAGTCCATGTCTTCTGTTTCGGCATCAAGGATGATCTTGCGGATGAGTTTTCGATCGGTGGATACGGTGGTGCCGTTGTTGCTGGAACCGCTGAGCTCAGAGTTGTAACCGCCTGCTGCCTGTGCGTCCGAACTACTGCTGTTGGCACTGCAGCCTGCAAGCAAACTGAAGATCAAACACAGTGCCAGAATGGCGGCAAAAAGGTTTCTCTTTTTCATTTTCATTTCCTCCTTTGATTTATTTGGTCATTTTCATTATAACATATATTTGTGTTGCGGGCAAGTGTATTTTCAACGTGGACACTTGACAAGAGCTACGGTTTCTGTTATACTAACTGTACTAGTACAGTTAGTACAGTTAAAACGGAGGTGGCGGTTTTGATACATCTTGACTATCGGGATGCCAGACCCATCTATACACAGATTTCGGATGGCATCCGGGAGCAGATCCTGTCTGGTGTCCTGCAGCCGGGGGATAAATTGCCCTCGGTCAGAGAAATGGCGGCGGAATTGACCATTAATCCCAATACGATCCAGCGATCCTACCGGGAACTGGAAATGCAGGGATGGATCGCAACAGTACCTGGGAAAGGCTGTTTTGTGTGCGGCGTGCCTCTGGGTGCCCAGACGGAGCAGGAAGAATTGATGAGCACACTGGACAAAACGGTGCAGGCGCTTCTGGATTTGGGTATGACCCGGCAGGAGCTGATCGCGCACCTGACGCAAGGAGGGAACGAAAATGCTTGAATTGACCCATGTGACCAAAACCTTTGATAATTTCAAAGCCTTGGATGATTTGACCATGACAGTGCCCAGAGGGGCGGTCTACGGACTGGTTGGCCCTAACGGTGCGGGCAAATCCACAGCCATCCGCCATATTACAGGCGTTTACCGTCCGGACAAGGGACGGATCACCATGGAGGGTATCGACATTTACGAAAACCCCGGACTAAAGGCACGAATGGGCTATATTCCGGACGATATTTTCTACTACCCTTCGGCATCTCTAGAGGAGATGCGCAAGTTCTATAAAGGGATGTATCCCAATTTCGACGATGCGCTGTTTGGGCGGCTGTATGAGGTGTTTCAGCTACCGAAGAAGAGCCCAATCCGTCGGTTTTCCAAGGGTATGCAGAAGCAGGCGGCTTTTCATCTTTCTATTTGCACCAGACCGGAAGTGCTGATTTTGGATGAGCCGGTGGACGGCCTGGATCCGGTGATGCGCCGGCAGGTGTGGAGTCTGATCCTTTCGGATGTGGCACAGAGGGAGACCACGGTGCTGATCTCTTCCCACAACCTGCGGGAACTGGAAGATATTTGCGACCATGTGGGCATTATGGATCACGGAAAAATGCTTCTGGAGCGAAGCCTTGCAGATATGCAGGGCGCGACCCACAAGCTGCAGATGGTGGGCGATGTGCCCCAGGGCCTGGATGTGCTCCATGAGAGCCAGTCCGGGCGGCTGAAAACGCTGATCGTCCGGGGAGAAGTGAAGAGAATCACAGAGCTTGTCAGTCAGGCGAAGCCGGCATATTTTGACATTTTGCCCCTGTCCCTGGAGGAGATCTTCATTTATGAGCTGGGAGGTGTGAACTATGAAGTTAAGAACATTGTGCTGTAATAAAACGGTTCTGCGCAAGGATATTAGCCGGTTTGCGCCCCTTTGGGCGATCTACCTCATCGGCGGATTGCTGGTAATGCTGACGACCCTTTCTTCGTCCACCAGCAGCGGTGCTGCCCGGTCTCTTGCCGGCACCATCGGCGGCTTCAGCATAATCAATATGATCTATGCGGCGCTGTGCGCACAGATGCTCTTTGGTGACCTGTTCCAGAGCCGGATGTGCAACGCCCTGCATGCCATGCCGCTGCGCCGGGAAAGCTGGTTTTTGACCCATATCGTATCGGGATTGCTGTTCTCCCTGGTTCCCCACGCGGTTGCGGTGGGACTGATGACATTCGTCCTCAAAGAGTTCTGGTTTATCGGCTTATACTGGCTGCTGGGCATGACTTTGGAGTATCTTTTCTTCTTTGGTTTGGCTGTTTTCAGCGTGTTCTGTGCAGGAAACCGGTTCGCTCAGGTGGCAGTGTACGGTATTTTGAACTTTGCGTCTTTGATCACTTACTGGTTCATTACCACGGTATATGACATGATGCTCTATGGCGTGCCGATCCAGGAGGATGTTTTTGCAGATTTCTGCCCGGTGGTGCAGATGAGCGCCAGTAATAAGCTGGTGCTGTTTGAGCGGGAGCAGCAGGATATTTACTATTATATGGACGCGACCTGGAAGTATAAAGGTCTGGGCGAAGGCTGGGATTATCTTGCCATTTGTGCAGTTATCGGTGTGGCACTGATGGTTTTGGCACTGTTGATGTATCGCAGGAGAAAGCTGGAGTGCGCCGGTAATTTTATCGCGGTCAAACCGTTGGAGCCGGTGTTTGCGGTGGTGTTTACCCTGTGCGTGGGCTGTGTGTTTGCCGCCTTTGGGCAGCTGTTTGACGGCGGATATCTTGTGTACCTGATCGTGGGTCTGGTCGTCGGCTGGTTTGTCGGACAAATGCTGCTGCGGCGCACGGTGAAGGTGTTCCAGTGGAAGAACTTCCTGAAGCTGGCGATTTTGGGCGCAGTGATGGCGGCAAGTATGTTCTTGACCTATCTGGATCCCATCGGTTTTGTCCGGTGGACACCGGACCCGGAAGAGGTGGTGCTGGTTGAGATCAATACGGGCAATCAGATCAATACCTACAGCAACAATTATCTGAAACTGGATGGTTATGAGCAGAAGCATACTGTCGTTGAGGCGCATGAAGCAGCCATCGCGGACAGAGATGCTCAGCATCATGGCCGCAGCAGGATGTTTACCATCCGCTATACCATGAAGGATGGACGGCAGGTTACCCGTACCTATACGATTTATTCCGATTCGATAGCGTGGACAAAGATGGCATCGCTGTATGGTACGCCGGCGCAGATCATGGGATATTCGGACTGGGACGGCTTTGTGAAAGATGTTTCCGTTGGAATAGAGGGCTATTCCTTAAATGAACTGTGCGGTATGTATAACAAGAAATACGGAAAGACCGTTAATTACCAAAAAATCAGACTGGAGCTTCTGGAAGCTCTGCGCAAGGACTGCGAGGCGGGCTTGATCACCCACACCATGTTTGAAAAGGATAAGATGCAGCAAAAATTTAGCGTAGAGTTGGAGCAGGAAAATGTTTGGCGGTATGTGGCGGTGTATACGATCTCCTATCATACCTTGGAGTGGTTTGAAACCTACGGGGATATCGTCGCCATGAGCGGAAAATAAAAGCTGATAAAAGGAGATTACCTATGAAAAAGGCGTTGGCATTATTTTTGTCAGTCTCCCTGTTTATCGCTTTAGCTGCCTGTTCCCGAAATCTTACAGACAAAAACGATATCGTTTCTCTGTTTCGAAAGAATGAGCAAACCTTTTTGCAAGCAGCGAACAGTGGGGATTATAGCGCAGTGGGGCGCATAAGCGGTGTTCAAAAGGTATATGCATCGGAAACCTATGTGGACATTCAATGCGGTGGGGCGGGATTAGGCTCCAGCACACACTACTATGGAATCTTTTACTCTGCAGACGATGATCTTTCTGCTGTCGATGTTGCCGGACCGAGGGATAAACTGGTGGAATATGACGATGGGTATCTGTATCAAGAAGACGGTGGAGATAATCGTTATTATGTAGAACCTCTCGGAAATCACTTTTATTATTACGAAGCACATTTTTAAAGCAGGCTTCCACAAAAAAAGCACCCCGACCATCCGGTCGGGGTGCTTTTTTTGTAAAATTACTTATGAGCGCCAGCGATCTGAGCTGCGACTTCGTCAGCGAAGTTCTCTTCCTTCTTTTCGATGCCTTCACCCTTGATATAGTGATAAGCGTCAACGAAGGTGACCTTGCCGCCCAACTTCTTGGCAGCGTCAGCCAGATAACCGGCAACGTCGCCCTTAAACAGGTCGGAGCGGACGAACTCCTGCTGCAGCAGGCAGTTTTCCTTGAAGAAAGCAGCGATCTTGCCCTGAGCGATCTTTTCCTTGACCTGAGCGGGCTTGGAAGCCATCTTGGGATCGTTGTCCATCAGAGCGACCTGAACAGCCATCTCCTTGTCAACATCAGCCTGGGGAACCATGGACTTGTCCCAGTACTTGGGGTTCATGGCAGCGATCTGCATAGCAACGTTCTTGCCCATCTCGGTAGCGTCGATGCCGCCTTCCACAGCCAGGTTGACCAGAACGCCGTGGGTGCCGCCAGCGTGAACATAAGCAACGCTGGTGTTGTCGGCGTAACGGTTGAAGCGGCGGATTTGCATATTCTCGCCGATAGACATGACCTTCTCCTGCATGATCTCAGTGACGGTCAGGTTGGAGTTGGGGTAAGTGCAAGCCTTCAGAGCCTCCACGTCAGCGGGGTTCTGGGTAGCGACGACCTCGGCCAGGTTCTTGACCAGGTCCATGAAAGCGTCGGTCTTGGCAGCGAAGTCGGTCTCGGAGTTGACCTCAATCACAACGCCCACGCCGTTTACGACGGTAGCGTAAGCAACGCCCTCAGCGGCGATGCGGTCAGCCTTCTTGGCAGCCTTGGCCAGGCCCTTTTCACGGAGCCAGTCAACGGCCTTGTCCATATCACCATCGGTAGCAGACAGAGCAGCCTTGCAGTCCATCATGCCGACATTGGTCATTTCACGCAGCTTCTTAACATCTTGAGCAGTAAAAGCCATTTTTTGTT